>NZ_HF991054.1:0-942 GCF_000432295.1 Bacteroides sp. CAG:189 | reverse complement strand
AAGACGATGAAGAAACCGGTTGTTTTTGACGGGCGTAATATCTATGACAAGAAGGAACTTCAGAAAATAGGTTTTTCATATTACTGTATCGGAAAATAATATATCGCGCAATGAATATTTTGATTACCGGCATTCATGGTTTTGTAGGTTCCAATCTTGTTTCTTCTTTGAAAGGCAGGCACACCCTTTACGGTTTGGATATTGTTACACCGGTGAAAGACGGTGTGGTGAAAACTTTTTCTTGGAAAGATATTGAACCAACATCTTTCCCATTGTACCACTTGCCTCAGTTTGACGCCATCATCCATCTTGCCGGTAAAGCTCACGATACCAAGAACGAATCGGTGGCTCAAGCCTATTTTGATATCAATACCGGTCTGACTCGGAAGATATTCGATTTCTTCTTAGAGTCCTCTTTCAAGAAATTTATTTTCTTCAGTTCAGTGAAAGCTGCTGCCGACAGTGTGGTGGGGGATATACTGACGGAGGATGTCGTTCCTGCTCCGGTAGGTCCTTACGGCGAGAGTAAAATTAAGGCGGAGGAATACATATTAAAGGGAGAAGGGAAAATTGAGAAGGGAGCAGGAGAAGTTTGTGGTGCTGTTGGTCAGTCCGGTCGTTTGGGGTTGGATAGGCAAGTGTATATTCTCCGTCCCTGCATGATTCATGGGCCTGGGAATAAGGGAAATCTGAATCTGCTTTATAATGTGGTGAAGAAAGGTATTCCCTGGCCATTGGGCAGTTTTGAGAACCGCCGTTCGTTTACTTCGATCGATAACCTTTGTTATGTGATAGAAGGATTGCTGACGAAAGCTGTTCCGGGCGGTATCTATCACATGGGAGACGATGAAGCGATGTCTACGAATGAATTGATTGCTACCATTTGTGAGGCTATGGGCAAGCAACCGCATATCTGGAAAATAAATAAAAGTTTGATGGAAG
>NZ_HF991053.1:113610-128561 GCF_000432295.1 Bacteroides sp. CAG:189 | reverse complement strand
TTGTTGTTTCTGCCAAATTTTTTAAAAGGAAAGTTTTGAAAAGAAAGACAAACAAAGTCACCATACAAAGATGCGTCCAATCCCATCTATAGCTTGAAAGCCCTTATTCACCTCATAATCAACTGTACAACAACACATTTACACCTATAACAGACCACCATTGTTTTCATATTTCCAGACATTTAGTAATGATACAAAAAAAACAGCACCCTATATTTCCTGTCATAATATCAATCGGACATAAGTCATTCACCAATCAAAGTCCAAGATATGATTAAAATAACTATTAATCTTAACAAACAAATAATAGTTGCTTCACCAAGTTGCTTTATTAATAACATAATCAATGAAATCACATAAATAAACGAATAATTCTTTGCATACAAACGGAGTGATTTATGCCATAAATCCCCATACCCTTACCACTCCTCTTATTGCCCTTTTGTAAATTTTCCATCTATGAAATTCCAGCGATCTGCTTGTTTTTCATTGACTCGTGAATGACCGTGAACCACTTAAACAGGATACATTCTTTAAAAATATCAAAGAAAGAGACTATATGCAAATAAGGGCCATATGGGGAAACACTCTTTGAAATCATATTTCTCAATAAGATACAACTGATAATAAAAGTAAAAAGCCCACCATTGACACGAACTTTGTCAATGACGGGCTATTAAGATTATTCCAATATTATATCAAGCGTACATTATAATAAAAATCAGTTGCGAACCAACAATGTACTTCCATTAACAGTTACATTATAACGCTTTAAATATTCCGTTCCCTCACCTTCGGGTACTCCTCCCGAACTTAAAGCATATTTCGTTCCACATGACGGACAGACAGCATTTCCAAAACCATCTTCCTGCACATTAATGGAAACGCTACGACTGGCTTCAACAGGGCAAGCTGCATCAAAAGCAATATAATTATTATCTCCATAATCCGAGAATACAGACTTACCAAGAATAATACCGGCATATCCCACTGGAATACCATGCGTATTCTTCTCAACTTTAACAAAATAACCGGGCTGTGTTATTGATGGAAAAACAGCAATATTGTACCTCAATTCAAATGCAACATCCGGAATACTGGATTTATAGGCATCATCACAAGCAACGACACTTATAAATAATAATAGAGTCAAAAACAATTTACGCATGAGCATACCACTTTTATGAACGTTCCAATATTTTTTTCTCCGCTTCCTCCATTCCCCGGAAGTTGAACCCTTCTATCACCTTTTGCATCAAGGCAGAGATTTCATCATTACAAAGATTGCCGATACTCCCCTCATGAGTATGATGAACTTGCTTACTATGCGAGAAATTTCCGGCCTCAATATCAAGCCCTACTTTCTTATAAGCATCACGAAAAGGCATACCTTCGCGCGCCAGACGATTTACCTCTTCTACACTAAAAATGAGCAGATACTTATCATCATCCAAGATATGTTCGTTTACTTTTATCTCATTCATAATATAAGTCGTCATCTGCAGACAATCTTTCAATTCCTGAAAAGCAGGCAAGAATACCTCTTTTATTATCTGCAAATCACGAAAATATCCCGATGGCAGATTATTGGCTATCATCATGATCTGCTGTGGAAGCGATTGCAATTTGTTACATTTAGCACGCGTCAGCTCAAAAACATCCGGATTCTTCTTATGCGGCATAATACTGGAACCGGTAGTGCAATCATCAGGCAGTTTCACGAAACCGAAGTTCTGACTATTGAACATACAAGCATCAAATGCAAGCTTAGAAATGGTCCCGGCAATAGTGGCAAGTGCAAAAGCTACATTACGCTCCATTTTACCACGACCCATCTGGGCATATACCACATTATAATTCAGAGAATCAAAACCAAGCAAACGAGTCGTCATCGTACGGTCCAATGGAAAAGAGGAGCCATAACCGGCAGCTGACCCTAACGGATTACGGTTACACATCTTGAAGGCAGCCTGCAAAAAGAACATATCATCCACCAAACTTTCGGCATAAGCACCAAACCACAATCCGAAAGATGAGGGCATCGCTATCTGCAAATGAGTATATCCGGGCATCAATACATTCTTATATCGTTCACTTTGAAGAATCAGCACATGAAACAACTGCTCTACCGCCTCAGCCACCTCTTTCAATTGGGTACGAGTGAACAACTTCAAATCAAGAAGTACCTGATCATTACGCGAACGACCACTATGTATTTTTTTACCCACATCACCCAATCGACGGGTCAGCATCAACTCTACCTGCGAATGCACATCTTCTACTCCATCTTCAATCACAAACTCTCCCCGTTCTGCTTCTGCATAGATATTCTTTAATTCAGCCAACAGCAGAGAAAGCTCTTCTTCCGTCAATAACCCGATACTTTGGAGCATAGTAATATGGGCCATAGATCCCATTACATCATGCTTCGCAAGATAAAGATCCATTTCACGGTCACGACCGACAGTAAAGCGATCTATCTCTTTATTCACCTGAACTGATTTTTCCCAAAGTTTCTGTGCCATAATATTTAGTAGTTAGTAGTTAGTAGCCAGTAGTAAGTAATAGATACTGTGACTATTTCTATCAGAAATAATAATAAAAGGTTACTCTATCATTCACCATTTGGCCGCTTACCGCTTGGTTAATATTGAATCATCGCCAACATATCCGCCATTTTCTCCAATCCTTCCTGAAGAGGTTTCTGAACCATTGCCTTCATAAAAGGATTCAATTCCATGCCAATAGTCACTTTCAGTTTACATTCTTCATCCCCAGTTGCAACAAGCTGAATCCACATATTAAATGGAAGAGGTGAATTAGTCGTTTCAAGTTTAATGCACTTATTAGGTTCACGCTCAACTATCTTCAACGTCAACTGTCCCACAGGAGACACGGTGAAACTAAGACTGTCCGAATCAAAGCTTATATCTTTCACTTTGTCTTCCGGCAAACGATCTTTTATAGCTTCGAGATTACTGAGATCCGACAATTTCCCGTAAACACGTTCCTGACTGAAAGGTATTACTTTTACCGGACTTTCAAATTTAGTCATCTTATTTTTATTCTTAATAAATTAAAGACAAAAAAAGAACTATCCGAACAATATCTGCCCGAATGGCTCTTCTTTATCTACGTATTAAATATAGTCAAATATCTTTTATTACTTTGCTGCGTCCCAATGTGCCGGGTCTTTGCGCCATTCGTTCAAAGTTGCAACATCCGTATCTTCAATATAACCGGTACGAAGTGCTGCGTCAAGCACTGCTTCGTAATTTGTCAACGTAACCAAAGGTACTTTAGCATCTTTAAATGCTTTCTCAGCTACCGGGAAACCATACGTATAGGCAGCTACCATACCGATCACTTCACAGCCGTCACGACGAATCGCTTCTACAGCTTTCAAACTACTACCACCGGTAGATATCAAATCCTCTACCACCACTACTTTCATTCCGGGTCGGAGCTCTCCTTCGATAAGGTTCTCTAATCCATGATCTTTCGGGGTAGAACGAACATACACGAACGGAAGATTCAATGCATCGGCCACCAACGCCCCCTGAGGGATAGCTCCTGTAGCAACGCCTGCAATAGCATCCACCTGTCCGAATCGTTCCAATATCAGACGTGTAATTTCAATCTTCACAAAATTACGAAGAGACGGATAAGAAAGTGTTTTACGGTTATCACAGTAAAACGGTGATTTCCATCCGGAAGCCCATGTAAAAGGATTAGCCGGTTGAAGCTTAATCGCTTTAATCTTCAGTAACTTCTCAGCAAATAATCTCTCTAAGTTTTTCATAACTAAACTAACTTGATAATTATAGATTGCAAAAATACAGAAATAGAACGAAACGAGAAAGAAGATTCCCGTTATTTTTTTTAATCAGCACATGCTTCTTCCTCCGAAACCTCTATACAACACTTAATATCTTTCATTTCAAAGCCGCGACTCATCGCAAAACGGATCAACTTCCCATTGAGTTCGTATTCATCTTTTCCACGAACACTCTTCCGCTTAGAAGCAAGCAAATCACGCAGAACAGCAAGATATTCTTCCTGATCGATTTCATTCAGATAACGCCACGCTACATCAGAGGGAATTTTTTTCATATACAATCCTTGTCCTATTTTCATTTTCCCCCATTTGGCAAAGCGATATTTATCATTTATAAATGCACGGCAGTAGCGTTCATCATCAATATACTTTTCTGCTTCAAGCCGGGTAAGAATACGTTCTATCGCTTCGTAAGCTATTCCCCACTTTTGCAATTTCTCACTCACTTCTGCCCGGCAATGTTCGGCAGCAGAACAATAGGCGGCAACACGATTCAACGCCTCATCTTCAGTTATCGTATTCATTTATATGCAGTTACTATTCTATCATTACCAGAAATATCTTTTATCACACGGGGATTACAATACCCCAAATCAGCCAACATAGAAACGATCTGTGCACCATACAGACGATTTATTTCAAAATAGAGTTTTCCACCCGGGCTTAAAAGTTTTCGCCCCAAAGCTGCAATCCGGCGATAAAAACACAACGGATCATTATCCGGCACAAACAAAGCCAGTCCCGGCTCCCAATCGAGTACATTCGATTCCATCGCCCTTTTCTCGGACTCTGTCACATACGGTGGATTGCTGACAACAATATCAAACTTTTTTTGCTGTTCTACATCAGCAAACACATTTCTTTTCTCAAAGGACACAGTAGCATTCAACGCTTCATTATTACGACGAGCTATATCGAGCGCTTCATCCGAAACGTCCCAAGCGGTAACCTGAGCATGCAGAATATCAAGAGATAAAGAAACAGCGATACATCCGCTTCCGGTACCGATGTCTAAGATTCGAGGAGTATCAAACTGATTTTCACTAATAATAAGCTCTACCAGTTCTTCAGTTTCCGGACGTGGAATCAACACACCGGGCGCAACATAAAAAGGCCGGCTGAGAAAATTTGCAAACCCACGAATATATTGTACCGGCTCGTTTTTCCGCAAACGTTGCAGAATGTTTTCAAGTTCATGCAGTTTGCTTTCTGATAAATTAATATCTTTGCCCAAATAAATATCGAGTGCATCCATGCCAAGCAGATCACACCAAATCATCATCGTCAGGCTCTTAAGTTCCTGAGGAGGATAAATATCACACAGCGATTGACGGATGTAAGTCGAGACCCGATTCATAAATTCATCTGTTTTGGGGTGCAAAAGTACAAATATTATTAATAAAAGACGGAAAAATGGAAGAAGAAAAATACATGCAGCGTTGCATCGAACTGGCACGAAACGGTTTATGCAATGTATCCCCTAATCCGATGGTAGGAGCCGTCATCGTGCACAATGGACGCATCATCGGCGAAGGATACCATATCCGTTGCGGACAAGCCCACGCAGAAGTTAATGCCATCCGCTCGGTTAAAGATCAAACCTTATTAAAACATTCCACCATCTACGTCAGCTTGGAGCCCTGTTCTCATTATGGCAAAACACCCCCTTGTGCTGACCTGATTATCGAAAAGCAAATACCACGTATCGTCATCGGTTGCCAGGATCCATTTTCAGAAGTGGCCGGACGAGGCATACAGAAGCTGCGCAATGCAGGAAGAGAAGTGATTGTAGGTGTACTCGAAAAAGAATGCCGTGACTTAATACGACGCTTTATCACATTCAATACCCTCCGGCGTCCTTACATTATATTAAAATGGGCCGAATCATCAGATGGCTTTATTGACATCAACCGCTCGGAGGGACATCCGGTAATGCTCTCTACCTCACTGACCTCAATGTTGGTACATAAAAAGAGAAGTGAATCAGGCGCCATCATGGTAGGAAGCCGAACGGCGTTGTTAGACAATCCGTCATTAACAGTACGAAATTGGTACGGCAAAAATCCGGTACGAATCGCATTGGACAAAGATCTGTCACTGCCATCCACTTTACATCTTCTCAGTGACAACATTCCAACACTTATTTTTACATCCTTAATACACCCCCAAGAAAAGCATATAGAATATATCACCTTAAATTACCAAAAAGACTTATTACCGCAGATCATGGAAGAACTTTATCACCGTGGATTACAATCCCTGCTGGTAGAAGGAGGAGCACAATTGCTTCAGTCGTTCATCAATGCAGAATTATGGGATGAAGCATTTATTGAGAGAGCCGAAATCAGGCTGCAATCCGGTGTTAAAGCACCTGAAATAAGAAATAAAATTAGTTATTCCACTGAAAAACATTTTGGAGTAGAAATAACACATTACACAAATAAAAGCAGGTTAAACAACCCTATATAGAGGGGTTTCCATCGATAAAAAGCCTGTGATTATCTATAATTTTATATAAAACTTCTCCACAATGTTCAATATCGGAAAAAATGTTCCTATTTTTGCAACTTGTAAATAAACACAATCGTTCAAAATGAGAATTAAGTTTTTATCAGTAATTGTGAGTTTCTTATTTGTATCATTTGCCATGAGTTCCTGCCTTGGCGACGACGATCCAATCGAATATAGCCCAAATGCGTTAGTGCAGGCATTTGAACTCGACAATATATTGGGAGTGAATTATGCTTTCACGATAGATCAGCTTTCAGGAAGAATATACAATCAAGATTCATTGCCAGTTGGTTCAGATACCATTATCGACAGAATCCTAATCAAAACACTTTCGACGGCAGGATATGTCGTTGCGGTAGACGCTGCCGGTAAAGACTCGCTTTTCAACATAGAAGATTCTGTCAATTTAGTCAATACAATGGAAATACTTCCGGACGGAACATCTGGAAAACCTTTCAAATTCAGAGTATACGCCCCCGATTTAGAACACAAGAAAGAATACTCCCTCTCTGTGCGTGTACATCAACAGCAGCCGGATTCCCTGAACTGGGGCGACGGTCCGATAGCCCAGCCTTTTGCACCCGCAATTACCGGCAAACAAAAAGCAATCATTTTTGATAATAACATATTGGTTTATTCACCGGAAGCAACTGCTGTGTACTCCACCGCATTGTCCGATGGAAAGCATTGGGCCGAGAGCCCGATCAGTGGATTGCCATCAACAGACCTCACTTCAATAGTCACCTTTAAAGAAATGCTGTATGCTACAGTAAACGGTTACAGTAAAGTTTATAGTTCAAGTGACGGTAAAAGTTGGACAGATGCTCCGGCATTCGGCGAAGATGTGGTCACACTTATCGCACCGATCAGCAATATTCTTACAGGAATTAAAACCCTTAAAGAAACAAACGAAAAGAACGAAACCGAGGATGTGGAAAGGTTCTTCACGACCGATGGTAGTGAATGGAAAGTAGAAGGAATTGTCCCTCAAAATTTCCCACGCAACAATATCTCGGCAACGACTTTCAACAATGCAATCGGCGTACCTAATATAATGGTCGTAGGTAATATCGTTGAGCCGACGGAAAACGATACGGCAACTATAGCGTGGGGATATATGGAAGGCCAGGAATGGGCGGCCCTTTCAACCGAATCGTCCTATACTTGTCCCATGCTACAAGATCCGTCTATCATGTACTACGGAGATGCATTCTATATTTTCGGAAAAGATTTCAAGACTTTCTACAAGTCTGTAAACGGCATTGTATGGAATGCAGTAGAAAGTATGTTCATGTTCCCGGAGCAGGCTGCCTCAGAATCTTCTGCCACCGGAGGTTTCCGAGGTTGGGAATCTGATTATTCAATGGTAGTGGATAAAAATAATTTTATCTGGATAATGCGAAGTCAGCCCAATGAAGTTTGGCGGGGACGTTTAAACCGGTTAGGCTTTGACAGACAGTAGCCTATATACAATTTTAAAGTTAATCAGCCGTTCTATTAATGGAATAACCAAGTAATAAAACGATTATGGCATTTATCAAAAGAACGCTGATATCATGTATATGGATGCTCACTTTACCGCTTTTCAGTCTGCATGCGCAGGATGACGAAGAATATAGAATGGAATTGGGGGGCGGATTAGGAGGCAGTTTTTACATGGGTGATGCCAATTACACCACCCCATTCAAAAATATAGGAGTAGCCGGAGGATTTATGGCCAGGTTTATCATGAATCCACGAATGTCCATAAAAACCAATTTAATGGCAGGAAGAATATCCGGCAACACGAAAAATTTTAAAAACAAATACCCCGACAACGGAGAAGTTGGTTTTAAACGTACACTCTTCGACCTCGGGGCACAATTTGAATATAACTTTCTGGCATACGGTACCGGAATAGGATATAACGGAGGGCATCGTTTTACTCCTTATATATTAGGGGGAATGGGATTTACCTTCGCACCGGCACCGGCAGAAGGAGTATTTACAGTAAACTTTCCGATAGGGGTGGGAGTGAAATATAAAATAGCCCACCGCATCAATATCGGTTGCGAGTTTACCATGCGGTTCAGCTTAAGTGATAAATTAGATGTCACCAATAAAGAAGGACTGCAATTGAATGATCCGTATCGGATTAAAAGTCAGGGATGGAAGAACAAAGACAGTTATTCATATACCGTCTTTTTTGTGACATATGACCTTTTTTCCAGATGTAAAGAATGTAACAACTAAAAAGATGTCCTATACAGAGCAAATAGATTTTAGCCGGATACCTCAACATGTAGCAATTATCATGGATGGTAACGGAAGATGGGCCAAACAGCGCGGACGTGAACGCAGTTTTGGACATCAGACCGGTGCGGAAACGGTGCATGTCATTGCAGAAGAAGCAGCCCGAATGGGCATCAAGTATCTGACATTATATACTTTCTCTACAGAAAATTGGAATCGTCCGTCCGATGAAGTGGCAGCGTTGATGAGTCTTCTTTTCGATTCCATCGAAGAAGAGACCTTTATGAAGAATAACATCAGCTTTCGTATTATAGGTGATATAGAAAAGTTGCCGGAGAATGTATTGACACGCCTGAATACTTGTGTAGAACACACTTCGCACAACACCGGTATGTGTCTGGTATTAGCACTCAGCTATTCTTCACGATGGGAAATAACAGAAGCAGCCAAACAAATTGCAATACGGGTACAAAAAGGAGAAATTACTCCCGAAGAAATTACCTGCGACTGCATAGAATCACATCTGACCACTCATTTTATGCCCAATCCGGATTTGTTGATCCGAACAGGAGGTGAGATACGGTTAAGCAACTATCTTTTATGGCAGTGTGCTTATTCCGAACTCTATTTCTGTGACACTTTCTGGCCCGATTTCAGGGAAGAAGAATTGAGAAAAGCCATCTGTGATTATCAGAAACGGGAACGTCGCTTCGGCAAAACCAGTGAACAAATCAGTTAACTCAAAACTTATAATTATAACATAAATGCATTATCGTATTTCCTTCATATTCGTAACGTTTATCTGCCTGTTTGGGTTTGTATTGGCAGGCAGGGCACAAGATGCTAACACAGACGAATCTTCAAAGCCTGTTATTTTATATTCAGGAACACCCAAAAAATATGAAATAGCCGATATAAAGGTCGAAGGTGTTAAAAACTACGAGGACTATGTACTCATCGGGCTGTCCGGATTATCGGTAGGACAAACGATCTCAGTGCCGGGCGATGAAATAACAAGTGCTATCAAGCGTTATTGGCGTCATGGACTATTCTCGAATGTACAGATTACAGCCGAAAAGATAGAAGGTAACAAAATTTGGTTAAAAATCAGTCTGACCCAACGCCCGCGTATTTCGGAAATACGTTATCATGGTGTTAAAAAGTCAGAAAGGCAGGATTTGGAAACACGTTTGGGATTGGTAAAAGGCAGCCAGATTACCCCGAACTTGGTAGATCGTGCAAAAACCCTTATTAAACGTTATTTTGACGACAAAGGTTTCAAAAATGCAGAAATCATTATCTCACAAAAAGACGATGTTTCCAATGAAAACCAAGTCATTGTCGATGTAAATATTGATAAAAAAGAAAAGGTAAAAGTGCATGAAATTACGATCGTCGGCAACAAGGCCATCAAAACGTCCAAGCTGAAACGCGTAATGAAGAAAACAAATGAAAAAGGTAAACTGAAAAACCTGTTCCGTACCAAGAAATTCATCAATGAAAAATACGAAGAAGACAAACAGTTGATTATCGATAAGTATAATGAATTAGGTTACCGTGATGCGGTGATCGTTGTGGACAGTGTATCACCTTACGATGAAAAGACCGTCAATGTATATATCGAAATAGAAGAAGGAGACAAGTACTATCTTCGTAATGTAACATGGGTAGGTAACACTTTATATCCTTCCGAACAACTGAATTACCTTCTCCGCATGAAAAAGGGAGATGTCTATAATCAGAAATTATTGAATGAACGCCTTTCTACGGATGAGGATGCTATCGGTAACTTATACTATAACAACGGCTACCTGTTCTATAACCTCGACCCGGTTGAAATCAATATCGATGGAGATTCTATCGACCTTGAAATGAGAATTTACGAAGGCAGACAAGCCACTATCAATAAAATCAAGATCAACGGTAACGACCGTTTGTATGAAAATGTAGTTCGCCGTGAACTTCGTACCCGTCCCGGGCAACTGTTCAGTCGTGACGACCTCATGCGTTCTATGCGTGAAATCCAGCAAATGGGACATTTCGACCCGGAAAATATCCAACCGGATATTCAACCGGACCCGATGAACGGTACGGTTGATATCGCCTACAATCTGGTATCCAAAGCCAATGACCAGGTTGAATTCTCCGCAGGTTGGGGACAGACAGGTGTAATCGGTAAATTGAGTTTGAAGTTTACCAACTTCTCACTGGCCAATCTGCTACACCCGGGAGATAACTATCGCGGTATACTTCCGCAAGGTGACGGCCAGACATTGACCGTCAGCGGGCAAACCAATGCAAGATACTATCAATCATACAGTATCTCATTCTTCGATCCGTGGTTTGGAGGCAAACGTCCGAACTCATTCTCAGTTTCGGCTTTCTACTCCAGACAAACCGATATCAGTAGCCGCTATTACAACGATAGCTATTATAATAACTATTACAACAGTATTTATAGTGGTTATGGCGGATATGGCATGTACAACTACGGAAACTACAACAACTACGAGAACTACTATGACCCTGACAAATCGATCCAGATGTGGGGACTTTCAATCGGTTGGGGTAAACGTCTAAAATGGCCGGATGACTATTTTACGCTTTCAGCAGAATTGGCATACCAACGTTATATATTGAAAGACTGGCAGTATTTCCCTGTTACAGACGGTAAATGCAACAACATTAGTCTGAACCTGACATTGGCCCGTAGTTCTATAGACAATCCGTTGTTCCCGCGCCAAGGCTCCGAATTCTCATTGTCGGCACAGATTACACCACCGTATTCTCTGTTTGACGGAAGAGATTACAAAGGATACTATAATTCCAATGGTAGCATTACTCAAGACAATAGAAACAAGCTATACAATTGGATTGAGTACCATAAATGGAAATTCAAAGCAAAAACTTATACAGCTTTGATGGACTATACCACTCATCCTAAATCTTTGGTACTGATGAGTCGTGTTGAATTCGGTTTATTGGGACACTACAATAAATACAAGAAGTCTCCATTCGAAACATTTGATGTAGGTGGCGACGGTATGACGGGATACTCGAGCTATGCTACGGAAAGTATTGCATTACGTGGATACGAAAACAGTTCGTTGACACCTTACGGTAGCGAAGGTTATGCATACACCCGTTTGGGCATCGAATTAAGATATCCGTTAATGCTGGAAACAAGTACTAACATTTATGTGTTAGGTTTCTTAGAAGCCGGTAATGCATGGAACGATATCAATAAATTCAATCCGTTCGACTTGAAACGTTCTGCCGGTGTCGGTGTACGTATCTTCCTTCCGATGATTGGTATGATGGGTATCGACTGGGCTTACGGTTTCGATAAAGTATTCGGTAGCAGCAGTGCCGGTGGTAGTCATTTCCACTTCGTACTGGGTCAAGAATTCTAATTGTTTCATTAAAAAAACTAAACATTATGAGAAAGTCTGTTCTATTTATCATGATGCTGTTTGCTGTCAGTCTGACAGCCAGCGCACAGAAATTTGCTCTGATTGATATGGAATATATCCTAAAGAATATTCCCGCTTACGAGCGTGCTAACGAACAGTTGAACCAATCCTCCAAGAAATGGCAAAGTGAAGTAGAAACGCTTGCCAAAGAGGCTCAAACACTGTATAAGAATTATCAATCGGAAACAGTATTTCTTTCTGAAGAACAAAAGACCAAGAAAGAAGAAGAGATTGTAGCAAAGGAGAAAGAAGCTGCAGAGTTGAAACGTAAATATTTCGGTCCGGAAGGCGAACTCTTCAAGAAAAGAGAAAGTTTGATGAAGCCTATTCAGGATGAAATATACAACGCTGTAAAAGAACTGGCGGAACAGAAAAGTTACTCTGTTGTAGTAGACAGAGCATCAGCAGCAAGTATCATTTTTGCATCTCCGCGCATTGATATAAGTAATGAAGTGCTGGCAAAGTTAGGATATTCAAATTAATTTCATACATTTGCAAGCGATAACCGGAAAGTAATCATTAAAATAAATAATAAAACTATGCTAAAGAAAATTGCACTATTAATTATGTTAGTACTCCCGATGGGTGTATTTGCACAATCAACACTTAAGTTCGGTCACATGAATTCGACTGATATTATTCCTACAATGCCCGAATATACAAAAGCCATTTCGGAATTGCAGGCTTTGGAAAAAAACTACACAGATGAAATTCAACGGACTCAAGCAGAATTCACAAAAAAATATCAGGAATTCCAGCAAGCAATAGCAAAAGATTCTCTACCGCAAAACATTGCAGAAAGAAGACAGAAAGAATTGCAGGATATGGCTGAAAGACAAGAACAATTCCAGCAGGAAGCACAACAGGGAATGCAAAAAGCACAGCAAGAGAAAATGGCTCCTGTATATCAGAAGTTAGACAATGCGATCAAAGCTGTAGGTGAAGCAGAAGGTGTTATCTATGTTTTCGACCTTGCGCGTACGCAAATACCTTATATCGGTGCTCAAAGTATCGATCTTACCACTAAAGTAAAAACTCAGCTCGGAATTAAATAAAAGAACGACAGCTTAAGTTTTTTATAAGCAACAAATAACAGACAAAGCGAGCTACAAGCAACAAGTTACCGGCAATTTCGACTTAAAATGCCATTTGTAACTTGTAGCTTGTAGCTCGTAACTTTTCCATCATCATGAAACCAAACCTCTCACAAGCCCCCGGCCCTATCGGAGTATTCGATTCGGGTTATGGCGGACTGACCATTTTAAGTAAAATCAGGGAAGCCCTGCCTCAATATGATTACATCTATTTGGGAGACAACGCCCGTGCCCCTTATGGCACACGTTCCTTTGAGATTGTTTATGAATTTACCCTCCAAGCTGTAAATAAATTATTTGAAATGGGATGTCATCTGGTAATTCTGGCATGCAACACAGCTTCGGCAAAAGCACTGCGTACTATACAAATGAATGATTTACCGGATATAGATCCCCAACGGAGAGTGCTCGGAGTGATCCGCCCTACAGTAGAATGTATAGGCGACATGACTCACAACCGCCACGTAGGGGTATTTGCCACGGCGGGTACCATCAAATCAGAGTCATATCCTCTGGAGATACATAAATTATTTCCGGACATTCATGTCAGTGGAGAAGCTTGCCCGATGTGGGTGTCATTGGTAGAAAACAATGAAGCCAACGACCCCGGAGCCGATTATTTTATTAAAAAGTACACGGACATTCTGTTAGAAAAAGATCCTCTGATCGATGCGATCATATTAGGATGCACACACTATCCGTTATTACTACCTAAAATAAGGCAGTTTGTACCCAGCAATATCAAGGTCGTTTCTCAAGGCGAATATGTTGCTGCAAGCCTGAAAGATTACCTTTATCGCCATCCGGAAATGGCAGTCAAATGCACAGAAGGCGGAGAATGCACGTTTTATACGACAGAAGCAGAAGAAAAATTCACCGAATCCGCATCTACTTTTTTGAATGAGAGAATAAGTGTCAAACGGATAACACTTGAATAAACCGATTGAGTAATCCGTACGCTCTCCATATAATATAAGCCCTCTCTGTATCTTGTTTATACAAAGAGGGCTTTATCTTTATCATATGATTTCATTAACACGATTTCATTAATCTAACGTGAGCTCGATATAACTCACGTTAACCTAACACTTATAAGGGAATAGATCCATCAAAGATTGTAATGGTCACCTTGTCACCTTTCACAACCGCCTTATAATTTTCTCCTGATTTCAACAGTACGGTTTCGGCTACTGTAGCAGTATAAGCCCTACCGTCACTCAACTGCACTTGAAAAGGAGTTCCTTTTTCAATTTTTTGTGGCAGAAGGTTAATAGCAATAATCGCTTTTACACCTCTTGTCGTGCTATTCGCTACACATTCAAATTTAGTATATTCCTTTTCGTCAAGAGTAGTAACAGAACCATCTTTCAAGTTCTGAACACCTTTATTCTTTAACAAAGCACCGACCTCAATACTGCCCGGATAAGGATTGCCATCCTCCTCAAGAACTTCTACTGCCAAAGGGACCATCACGCGTTTAAACTGAAGACATACCTGCTGCTGACCGTTGACCGCTTTCGCCTGCCCGAACAAATAATCATCCGTTCCTCCTTTCAATACACGAGTCTCCGCACCGGATACATCTTCCGGCAAACGCGGGTAATGGGCATAAAAGAGAACCTCATCCGCCTTTCCGAATTCTTCCCATGAACGAGTATCTTCTCTGAGGTTAAACACTGTAAACGCATCATCCAATTCGGTACGCATTGAAATCACATCAATGGAAGTACCACCGGCCCGTGATAGAACTTCATCACCAATCACAACACTGGTGAAGTTAATCGTTCGAGCGGTTATCAACTC
>NZ_HF991053.1:112607-113574 GCF_000432295.1 Bacteroides sp. CAG:189 | reverse complement strand
ACTCTTCCGATTCATTTTGCTGACAGCTCCAAAGGCAACTCAACGCCAGACTCATAAGAAATACTTTTGTTTTCATTTGTTAGGGTATTAAATATATAAAAACTAAGAATATGGTATTATAAATACAAAACGACACCCTTTCGTGTACTTAGAATCAAGAGTCAGGCTCCCTCCCAACTTATCTGCAATTCCCCGACAGATCGAGAGTCCCAGTCCGGTACCCTGCGAATAACTGTCAAGTTTGGCAAATCTGGAGAAAACCGCCTCCTGCTTTTCCAAAGGAATGCCAGGCCCTGTGTCGGTTATAGTAAAACAGATCCGCTGTCCCTCCTTCATTATACTATATGCCAATGTTATATCACCCGACGGAGTGAATTTTGCAGCATTATGCAGCAAGTTCACCAACACCTGCATGATACGCTCCGGATTACTTTTCACGATAAATTCTTCACGGGCCGGCTGGAAATGCAATTCCACTCCCTCTTGCACATCTTTACGAATATTATCCACACTCAACTTACAACAGTCATTTATATTGGTCATGATATCAGCCGGCATCTTTCCGGTCTTATCCAGATCAGACAACTCGAGCACATCTGTTATCAGCCGAAGGAGGTTATTACTGTTCTCCTCTATAATAGAAGCATATACCTTAGTATCCGGATCATCCTGATAGCGGTCTCCCAATATTTGAGAGAATCCCACAATCGAATTTAACGGTGTACGAATTTCGTGCGACATACTTTGTATAAACAACGTTTTCATCTGGCTGGCGGTCTCTGCCGCATTTTTTGCTTTCCGTAATTCTTCCTCCGAATGGAGAAGCCGTTTATTCAAGCGATTCTCACGATACAAAAATATAAATACGAAAACCAGTAAGGTAACCAGCGAAATTATGAGAAGTTGCTTATTATGCAGTTCTTTTTTCTGTGCCTGAAGCACTAACTCTTTTTTCTCGGCATTCAAT
>NZ_HF991053.1:110041-112588 GCF_000432295.1 Bacteroides sp. CAG:189 | reverse complement strand
CGGCATTCAATCTTTCCATATTGACCAGAGTGGCAAATCCACTGATGGATTGTTCTTCATTACTTTGTCTTATGGAATCTTCCAGCAAAATATATTTGGCCAAAAAATCCGTTGCAAGATCCTTTCGCCCCATCGCCCGGTATATTTCACCTTTCATACGATAATGGCTGCCTTGCAACGCATGTTCGTTAAGCCGCAGTTCTTCTTCTATTTGTTTATCGGCAGCCACCAAAGCTTTCTGATATTGTTTGGTTTGCTTGTAATAAAAGACTTCATTCTCGTAGTAAAGCTTCTTATAAATATCCAGTTTTTTATCCTCTTCGACCAGCACTTTGGCCTCCTGCAATCTATTCCAAGCCTCGCCCGGATTATCTATGGCAAGATAATAGTGTACATATCCCAATTTTGCAGAAAAAACATGCGTACTTGCATTGGCCGTAGATTCCGCTTTTTTCAGCATTTCGAGAGCTTTAGAAATATCCCCCTGGTTGATATAGTATTTGGCTACCTCCGTATAAGAAGTTGAAATATTATAATTATCAACATGATAAGTTTCAGTCAGTTCGATTCCTTTCAGGCAATATTCAATAGCCAGACTCTTCAAATCTTTGATTTCATAAATCTGATACAGACTGTTATAACAATAAAGCAATCCGATTTTACTATCTCTTTTTTGTGCATCCTTAAGCATTTCCTGAGCCTCATACAAGGCAATATTACTTTTTCCTGTTTTGAGATAATATAAAATCAAACGGTTGTTCCAAACGAAATAATAGTATTTAGGCTGATTGGTTTTCTCCGCAAACTCCTTAACCACCTTCGTATAATGAATGATACTGTCTTCTTCATCTCCCTTAAAATAATAATGGTCTAATTTCAGAGTCAATGCTACAGCTTGCATGCGCTGATCTCCTTTTTTTTCAGACATCCAATATAATGTATCCGCCATGTGAAGAACTTTCGAATCACCGACATTCTCCTGACAACGCTGAAAGTAAGAATAAAGTTCACTATCTACATTAAACTCTTTTTCTTCTTGCGCACAGACTGTACAACAAAGAATAAGAGAAATGACAAATAATATTCTCCGAGAGGGGATCGTTCTCATATTTCTGCAAGATTAATGGCGTGGTTGTGTTTCGCAAATATACATCTATTTTTGACGTTTAGGCAATAAATTGATTAATTTATTCACTTTATTGTGTATTTTGCTCACACTATTAAGAAAAGCAGAAACAAAGAGCTCTCTTTTTGTGCCCGTCCACAGTTACTATCCAAAGCGTTTCAAACAGTGTGTAAAGGATACGAAACATACATAGAGTGCTGTATTATCGAAAATAAACAAAATAGTCTCTTACTTTTTCATCTCCCGATGCCATTTTTCTGAAATTATCGTGTACATTTGTAGAAGTATAAACACCTTAATACCCCAAAAAATTATGAAAGAAGAAGATAATAGCCGTTTAGTTGAAGTGTTTTCCGGTTCGAGATGGGAAGCAGAACTCATCAAAGGTCTGCTTGAAAGCAATGAAATAGCAGCCGCCTTGAAAGACGGCCTCATCACAACGATAGCTCCCTATATCAGCCCTACCGTATCTGTAATGGTGACAGAGGACTGTTATGAACCTGCAATGGAAATTATAAGAAACCGCGAGAAAGCAGAAAACGATTAAGACGATCGAGCGCCTCGCGGATATTCTCTAACGAGTTGGCATACGAAAAACGAACGTATCCCTCTCCTCCTGTACCGAAGTCGATTCCCGGTGTAATTCCAACATGTGCCTGCTCCAATACTTCGAAAGCAAATTTATAAGAATCCTTTGTAAATTTGCGGGCATCGGCAAAAATATAAAAAGCTCCTTTAGGTTCGACCTGGATACCGAATCCCATTTCGCGAAGGCGCCCGATCATGTATCGACGGCGCTCGTCATAGGTAGCACGCATTCTTTCCACATCAGGGGCAGCATACCGAAGCGCAGCAATACCGGCTTGCTGAGCTATACTGGGAGCACAGATAAAAAGATTCTGCTGTAATTTCTGTAAAGCCCGCATGCAAGATTTAGGCGCCATCACATAGCCGAGCCGCAATCCGGTCATGGCAAAACGTTTTGAAAAACCATTCAGAACAAATGCCTGATCCGTAAATTCCAGAATACTACGGGCACGTCCTTCATAAACCAATCCATGATAAATCTCATCCGAAATCACAGGAACTCCAAGCCCGGCAATCTCTTTCAAAAAACGATCTTCCAATAAAAGTCCGGTAGGATTCATCGGAGAATTGATGAAAATAGCTGCCGTACGGGTCGTGATAAACTTTTTGATATCTTCTATATTGTATTGTAACCCGTTTTCCGGACGAAGCGGAACCAACACAGGTTTTGCCTGTGCGGCCAGCACAAAATTGCGATAACAGGCATAACCGGGATTGGAAAGAATCACCTCGCTGTCCGGACGGCAAAGCAGCAACAAAACCAGCAGGATAGCCGGCGAAGAACCGGAAGTCACCACAATACAATCGGGGTCTACCGTCACCCCGTATTCCTG
>NZ_HF991053.1:98933-109994 GCF_000432295.1 Bacteroides sp. CAG:189 | reverse complement strand
TTTCCTTCCTCAATTCAGGATCCCCCAAAGAGTGAGTGTAATGAGTCAAATGAGAATCATACGCTTTCTTAGCTGCTTCGGCAACACAGACAGGAACATCAAAATCGGGTTCACCTACTTCCAGATGAATAATATCGATACCTTGTTTCTGCAATTCATTGGCACGTTCCAATACGTCCATAACGATGAACGAGGTCATTTGTTCCACCTGAGGGTTAGTCTGCTTCATGGGTCTACTTGTTTTTTCGGGGTACAAAGATACGCATTTTTCAACCTAAATAATGCCGGGACAGGTCTTTTCATTCATGAGATTAAGTTGATTTCACACCCGCCTAACTTTCATTACGATAAAAAGTCCTATATTTGTGCTTTCAAATCGTTAGCAAAATGAAACAAGAGTTTACAAGAATTGCCGTAAAGGTAGGAAGTAATGTACTGACACGCCGGGATGGGACATTGGATGTAACCCGCATGTCAGCCCTTGTCGACCAGATAGCCGAACTGCACAAGGCGGGCGTAGAAGTAATCCTCATCTCTTCGGGTGCCGTAGCCTCCGGCCGTAGCGAAATACGGACTCTAAAGAAGCTGGACAGCATAGACCAGCGTCAACTCTTCTCGGCCGTAGGCCAAGCAAAACTAATCAACCGGTATTATGAATTATTCCGCGATCATGGTATCCCGGTGGGACAAGTGCTGACTACCAAAGAGAGTTTCGGCACACGACGCCATTACCTGAACCAAAAAAACTGCATGACAGTCATGCTGGAAAACGGAGTAATTCCTATAGTAAACGAAAACGATACCATCTCGGTCACCGAACTGATGTTCACCGACAATGACGAACTATCCGGTCTCATCGCTTCGATGATGGACACGCAGGCACTTATCATTTTAAGCAACATAGATGGTATTTACAATGGTTCTCCCAACGACCCGTCTTCTTCCGTCATCCGGGAAATCGGCCACGGCAAAGACCTGTCGAGCTATATACAAACCAGTAAGTCGAGTTTTGGCAGAGGCGGCATGCTGACAAAGACCAACATCGCACGCAAAGTAGCCGACGAAGGCATTACCGTCATCATTGCCAATGGAAAACGGGATAATATCCTGGTCGACATTCTGCAAAAGCCGGAAGAAACTCTTTGCACCCGCTTCACCCCGTCGCAGGAACCGGTATCCAGTATAAAAAAATGGATTGCACACAGTGAAGGCTTTGCCAAAGGTGAAATACATATGAACGAATGCGCCACGGAAGTTTTGAATTCGGACAAGGCCGTGAGCATATTACCGATCGGCATCACCCGTATTGAAGGTGATTTCGAAAAAGATGACATTGTGCGCATCATTGACTTTCGCGGGAATGCAGTAGGAGTAGGTAAAGCAAACTGCGACTCCGCACAGGCCCGTGAAGCAATGGGGAAGCATGGCAAAAGACCTGTAGTGCACTATGATTATCTGTATATAGAATAATAGATTTTAGAGCCCAAAGATATGAACCTCAAAGAAACATTTACCACCGTACAGGCAGCCAGCCGGAAACTGGCTCTACTGGACGATCAAACAATCAACCGGATACTGAATGCGGTAGCAGATGCCGCCATCGCCGAAACTCCGTTCATCTTAAGCGAGAATGCAAAAGATCTCGCACGAATGGAACAGAGCAATCCGAAATACGACCGGTTAAAGTTGACGGAAGCACGGCTAAAAGGAATTGCAGCCGATACTCGCAACGTGGCTACCCTCCCCTCGCCATTGGGACGGGTATTGAAAGAAACCGTCCGCCCCAATGGAATGAAACTGACAAAGGTCTCTGTCCCGTTCGGTGTCATCGGCATCATTTATGAAGCGCGCCCCAACGTCAGTTTCGATGTATTTTCCCTTTGTCTCAAAAGCGGCAACGCCTGTATCCTGAAAGGAGGAAGTGATGCCGACTGCTCCAACCGGGCCATAGTCAGCGTTATCCACGATGTGTTAAAGCGTTTCGGCGTAGATACACATATCGTAGAACTCCTGCCGGCCGACCGGGAAGCCACGGCGGAACTCCTGCATGCCGTAGGATATGTAGATCTCATCATTCCGCGCGGCAGCAGTAATCTGATAAATTTTGTACGCGAGAATGCAACGATCCCTGTCATTGAAACAGGGGCAGGTATCTGCCATACTTATTTCGACGAATATGGAGATACGGCCAAAGGAGCCGCCATCATCAATAATGCAAAAACACGCCGCGTCAGTGTATGCAACGCACTGGATTGCGTTCTCATCCACGAGAAGCGACTGAACGACTTGCCGGAAATCTGCAAAAAATTACAAGACAGCAACGTCATTATCTTTGCCGACCCCCAAGCCTACCACAGTCTGGAAGGGCATTATCCGCCGGCACTCTTGAAACCGGCTACCCCGGAAAGCTTCGGCACAGAATTTCTGGACTATAAGATGGCAATCAAAACCGTGAAAAGTATTGAAGATGCCTTGGGGCATATTGCAGAATACAGTTCCAAGCACAGCGAAAGCATCATCACAGAAAATAAGGAATGCGCCGCCCTATTCAGCAAAATTGTAGATGCCGCTTGTGTATATACCAATGTATCCACGGCCTTTACCGACGGAGCACAATTCGGATTGGGAGCCGAAATCGGTATCAGTACGCAAAAATTGCATGCTCGCGGTCCGATGGCACTCGAAGAAATAACCTCCTACAAATGGATCATTGAAGGAGACGGACAAACGAGGGAGAGTTGAGAAGAGATGAGAGAGGGGAGAATGGAGATGGGAGAAGTATAATTAAAAAAATAGAGAGATATGAAGAAATTTACTTGTGTACAGGACATAGGCGATTTAAAAATCGCCTTGGCCGAAGCATTTGAGATTAAAAAAGACCGTTTTAAATATGTAGAGTTGGGAAGAAATAAGACTTTGATGATGATCTTCTTCAATTCCAGCCTGCGTACACGCCTGAGTACCCAAAAGGCGGCACTCAATTTAGGGATGAATGTTATTGTTCTCGACATTAATCAGGGGGCATGGAAACTGGAAACCGAACGGGGAGTTATCATGGATGGCGACAAACCGGAACATCTGCTGGAAGCCATTCCGGTGATGGGGTGTTATTGCGACATCATAGGCGTACGCTCTTTTGCACGTTTCGAGAATCGTGATTATGACTATGAAGAAGTAATCATTAACCAGTTCATCAAATACTCCGGTCGTCCGGTGTTCTCGATGGAAGCAGCCACGCGCCATCCGTTGCAGAGTTTTGCCGACCTTATCACCATTGAAGAATACAAAAAAACCGCTCGGCCGAAAGTGGTCATGACTTGGGCACCCCATCCCCGTCCATTGCCACAAGCCGTACCGAATTCGTTTGCCGAATGGATGAATGCAACCGATTACGATTTTGTAATTACCCATCCCGAAGGTTATGAACTCGATCCGAAGTTTGTAGGCCGTGCAAAGGTGGAATACGACCAAATGAAAGCTTTCGAAGGAGCCGACTTTATCTATGCCAAGAATTGGGCTGCCTATACAGGTGACAATTACGGACAGATCTTAAGCAAAGACCGCGAGTGGACGGTAAGTGACCGCCAGATGGCAGTGACCAACCATGCTTATTTCATGCACTGTCTGCCTGTACGCCGTAATATGATCGTAACGGACGATGTCATCGAAAGCCCGCAGTCTATCGTCATACCGGAAGCTGCCAATCGTGAAATATCGGCCACAGTCGTATTGAAAAGACTACTGGAAGGATTGCAATAAGCAGCCTCAACACAGCATATCACAACAACAAAAGCTCCGGTTATCCGGCGGGAATACCGCAGACAACCGGAGCTTTTTCACTAAAACCATATTCAGCCTTCAACAGGCTATCCCAACACTACTGAAAGAATATCTTCTTCCCGTTTCTTATATAAATACCTCTCTGAGGATTCTGAACCACCCTACCGGACAAATCATAGATAATGCCATCTTCATCGGCAGCCTCACTAATCGTCTCCTCGATACCGGTCGAACTTGAAGCAGGTGTCAGATTTATATAGAAAAGATTATGCGAATCCGCCTTTGTTAATTCGTGCGAGCCGGCAGCTAATTTATAGGTAAGGATACCGTCTGAATCGCTTGCAACTTTCGTCCCGTCAATTTTAATATTAGGTGTTTTATCAGCTTTTCCAAAAACCAAAGTCAGCGTCATTTCCTCCTCTATTGTGAATTTTACAGAAGTGGCACTTTCCATTTTCAAACACCAATCATACTCCGTCCCGTTTACAGTTACCGAACCTTTATCTTTAGAATAGTTGCCTGTTACCGTATAAAAATCATTGGACGGTTTCTTATCAGCCGTGAAATAACAGGAATAATCGCCGTCCACCGGCGGCACAGGTTTATCATCACCGTCGCCATCGCCATCACCGTCACCATCACCGTCACCACCGGAAGTATCGCCGAAAACACCAACCAATTGAGAAGTATAATTAGTGATTGCAGACTTCAACGCAGTATTTACAGCAGACGAAGCGTCGTCAACCGCATTGTCAAAAGACCATTTAAAATCACCGTGCTGCATACGTCCGGCACCATATTGTCCGGAAACAATTCCCGGAATATCCGTTGCCACATCAACAGCGTATGTATACATCTTGCTCTTATCCGTATCAAAATTATTATAAGACGTACCTCCGGAAAGAGTCACATAAGAAGCCGGTACAACTTCATCACGTGTTTCCGCCTCATAACAATCAAAACTTGTAGCTGATTGCTTGTGTGTCACAAGTTTAAAATTGGAGGATTTCTCCGCGTAAACATTCCCATATGCTTTGATCATCCCACCGGTCTCTCCGCTAAAAGTTGCATTTTTCTCTCCATTTACAATATCTGTACCCTGCAAAGAAATCATCATCGGCTTATTTGTATTACGGAAATAGTTACTTTCTACAAATACGTTCGAACCGGTAGTAGCTCCCACCCCATATTTTGAGATACCGTCAAAATAATTGTTGTATACATGTACGGTCATTGTACGCACACGAGGATGGCGCGAATCCGAGTGATCGAACCAATTATGATGATAGCTGATAAAATTCTCTCCCGTTTCGGATGTCATACCACAAAGAGCCATCTTACCCGAATCCCAAAAACGGTTGTAAGAGAAAGTCATATATTTGGAATCTGCCTTACAATCCAAAGAACCGTCACCTTTAGCCTGGTCCGAAGCACTACCGGTTTTACCATAAAAGAAATCAATATTATGCACCCAGCAATTACTATTATCCGTATCCAACGAGATACAATCATCCATACAGAGCATAACCGCAAAGTTTCTAATTTCAACACTCTTGCAATTTCTCAGCAAAATGCCGAATCCCCGGATTGTAGCATCATTTCCCACTCCCTCAAGGGTGATGTTCATCTCGCTGTTCGCATTCTTTCCTTTAATCTGTAATCCCTCCGCACTACTGGAAAAATGGTCCATGTCATTTGCTTCAATCAGGCCGATGATACGAATTACCAAAGGTGTCGTATCATACCCTTTCTGACGTGCATCGATAATGGTTTGAAGTCCAGTGAAGGTTTCAACCTTGCCCTTATTGTCTGTGACAACAGGACAGGTCACCGTTTTAGCGGTCTTAGAGGTAACATAAAGCACTTTAGCATTATCCTTCAATGTTCCGTCATCCTTATATGCACCTACACCCGAATAATTGAAATGAGCAAATCCCGTACGATCGTGCGCTTTCACTTCAAATGTAGAAGACTCAACAGCCTGACCGGTCATTTCCGTTCCCTCTTCATCCACCGGTACTATTTTAAATTGATAAGTTCCGGCTTTGACACCTATCACATCCGCACGCCCGTAATCTCCATAATTACGTACCAGTTCCGCATCCAATTTGGAATAAGAGCCGTCAACCGACTTACAATAAACGCTATAGGTAGAAGCCCCTTCTACCAGATTCCAAGTGACATAGCCCGATTCGAACCAGCCTCCCACCTCTTTGATGGAAGTAGCAGCCGATAAAGCCATCGGCATTAATAAGGCAAAGGCAAACAAAAGTAAAGTTTTGAATTTCATAGTCTCCAATTTTATTAATTATATATTCAATGAAAAAAATCGCGGGTTTGACGACTGCAAGATTACGGAGAACTACGAAAACCCATGTGTAATAATAAGCCTTTTATGTAGAAAAAACGGTTTGCCGGGCTTTATCACCCAACAAACCGCTTTATAGTAAGCCTCTCCCCGCCCTCTCCGTGGGAGAGGGAGTAAGAAATGACTCGCAAACAATTGATTAGCAGTACTAACTTTGGCTCCCTCTCCCACGGAGAGGGTTGGGGAGAGGCTGTTTACTGTTCAATTGTCTTTCCTGCCTGCTGCCAGGCATTAAATCCTTTATCCAATTCAAAAACCTGATATCCCCGTTCACTCAAAATATCAGCCGCCTTCTTACTACGCTTTCCACTGCGACAATAAACCGCCACCGGCCTGTCTTTCTGAAGAGTAGAATCGGCAATGGCAGCAAACGAATCATCAAGCACGTTGATATTGATCGAAGCAGGGATACGTCCTTCCGAATATTCGGCCAAAGTACGAACATCCAGACGTTGCACATCGGAAGCTTCTATCAGAGACTCAAAGTCATTCACCGACAGCGACTTAAACTCGCCCTTCTGCTGGCAAGAGAAAAGCGTAGAGAAAAACAGGAAAACTCCTGTAAACAATTTATTCATCTTCGATATTTTTTATCGGGTTAGTATTAAGTTCGTTTCAGCCAGATTATTTAGCAGCCAGATAATTAGTCAACGGATTCGCATACATCAGCAACATCTTTTCGCGCAGAAACGGAATATCTTTATTCGGGATATCGATCTTGCCCAGTTGCTGCTCTATATAGTTTTCAAAATGAGCCTTTTCTTCCGGAGTATAGTAACCGGTAAATTCATCGGTCCCCGTCCGTAAATCATGAGCGATGTAATTACCCGGATACAAACGGTAACTGGCATGAATACGTTGGTCTATCAATGAAGAAATGTGCGCAAACAGCTCCGTCTTCGGCAAGCTGCGATCCATCTTTTCAAGAACATCATTTATGCAGGGAGCGGCCTGGAAATGTACTTTTCCCTTATAGCCGAACAGCCCCGTTTCCATATTACGCAAATCATCCTGCGTCGTTTTCTTATATCCCTCGATATCCCTTTTCAACTGAAACTCCTGCGCCTTGAGAAAATCGCAAGGGTCATATTCATACGAGATCGCCATCGGAGCTATGTTTATCTCCATCAGACGGTCTATAAGATCCCCTTCACCACCCATAGCCAACATCTTGAGCACGCTGTCCTGCGTACGGTCATTGGAGTCTTTGGCACGTCCTTCGCGCTGTGCAATCCAGACGGATTGATTCTTCTCCAGGATTGTGTAATGGATGTATCGTGACATGCGGGCAGAAGATTCCAGCATCTGACGCATGGTCAGCGCACGCTGCACAATAAACGACTTATTGACACGGACAAACTTCTTGATCCACGGATAGATCAGCAGATTGTCTCCGATCGCAATTTCTACTGTATCCATGCCCTGGTCCACAAGCAAAATCGAAAGGAAGCCCGAATCAAGAATGATATCCCGATGGTTGGTTATATACACATACGCCTTCTTTTTATCCGGTAGTGCCGTATGATCGAGAGTCAGGCCATTCGTATGCCTTTCGGACAGTTTCCAAAGGATATCATAGCAGAAGGTCTTCTGGAAATCCAGCTTTGTTTTGCAAGCACGTATTTTCTGGGCCAGAATCTCAAAAGGCACATTCGGTATCACAGTACAAGCGGCTTTCTGAAATGCCGGATCGGCAATTAATTCCTCGAATATACGGGGAAGTTCTTCGTCGTGATAAGGACGGATTTCATCAAACTCTGTTGTATTCATAACGCGTCACTAAAATTTATTCTCTATTATATCAGTCATTACATCCTTTATATCCAATCCGGCAGCACGCACTTGTTGTGGGATAAAACTGGTAGCTGTCATTCCGGGAGTCGTATTTACTTCAAGCAGGTTTATCTTATCACCGGCTGTAATGATGTAATCGACACGGATAATTCCCGAGCATCCCAAGATGTCATAAATGGCAGAAGTCAACGTTTGTACACGGCGTGTCAACTCATCGGAAATACGGGCCGGAGTAATCTCATCCACTTGTCCGTTGTATTTGGCATCGTAATCGAAAAATTCATTGTCGGTTACCACCTCCGTTATAGGAAACACTACTGATTTCTGTTTTGTTTTGTAGCAACCGCAAGTTATTTCAGTACCATCCATGAACGCTTCTACCAGCACTTCCTGCGCTTCACTGAATGCTTTCAGAATGGCGGGCTGTATTTGTTCACGGGTTTTCACTTTCGTCACTCCGAAGCTGGAACCTCCTAAACTCGGCTTGATAAAGCAGGGCAGACCGATTTTCTCTATCACGTCTTCATCCGAAACAGTTTGCCCCTGGCGAAGCAGTAACGACTCGGATATCCGAATACCGAAAGCCTTGAGATACTGGTTACAGATAAACTTATCATAAGTCATGGCAGCCGCCAATACTCCACAGCAGGAATAAGGGATACGCATCATATCGAAATACCCCTGAAGACGCCCGTCTTCACCCGGAGTGCCGTGAATAGTGATATAGGCGAAATCAAACTTCACCTTTTCCGCCCCTTTCATGAAGCTAAAATCATTGCGGTCTACCGGCGCCTTGCGTCCATCAGGCAGTTGCACTTCCCAACGGAGCCCTTCCATTTCAACGATATACAAATCATACTTCTCCTTGTCTATAAAAGAGTATATCCCCTGTGCACTACGCAGGGATACATGAAATTCGGAGGTATCACCTCCTGCCACGATAGCAATTGTGCGTTTCATTCTATTTCTCTGTTACTTATATAGCTTCTCCACTTCTCTATCAACCGGCTCATATCATCGGGCATTTCCGAGGTGAAATACATCTCCTCTCCCGTAACAGGATGTACGAACCCCAATGTCATGGCATGCAAAGCCTGCCGTGGACAAGTGTCAAAGCAGTTATTTACGAATTGTTTGTATTTACTAAAATGAGTCCCTTTCAGAATCTCATGTCCGCCATACCGTTCGTCATTGAACAATACATGGCCGATATGCTTCATGTGGACCCTGATCTGATGCGTACGCCCTGTCTCCAGGATACACTCCACCAACGTCACATAGCCCAAACGTTCGAGCACACGATAGTGC
This sequence comes from Bacteroides sp. CAG:189, assembly GCF_000432295.1. Lineage (NCBI taxonomy): Bacteria > Pseudomonadati > Bacteroidota > Bacteroidia > Bacteroidales > Bacteroidaceae > Bacteroides > Bacteroides sp. CAG:189. Next base: position 100,744 of record NZ_HF991053.1, on the reverse strand, counting down.
GTCACGGCATGTTTGCCGACAGTAGGATCGGACATGACCGCCATCTGCATCCTGTCCTTCGGGTTACGGGCGATATTGCCGACGATCGTCCCTTCGTCCTGCTCCACATTTCCCCATACCAATGCACGATAACGCCGTTTCGTCGTTTTATTAAAAAACTGGATTCCGAGATTCGTTTTCGCATCCGGTGTTTTTGCAATGACCAGCAATCCGGAAGTATCCTTGTCGATACGGTGTACCAAACCTACGTGGGGATCGTTGGCATCATAGTCAGGATTGTCCTTCATATGCCATGCCAGCGCATTGACCAGTGTACCGTGATAATTTCCATGCCCCGGATGTACCACCAGACCGGGCGGCTTATTCACCACCATTACATATTTATCTTCATATACGATGTCGAGGGGAATATCTTCCGGAATAATTTCATTCTCATAACGCGGACGGTCCATCATCACCGTAATCACATCCAACGGCTTCACCTTATAGCTACTTTTCACCGGTTTCCCGTTGGCCCTTACCAAACCGTCTTCGGCAGCTTTCTGGATACGGTTGCGCGAAGCATTGACAATACGCTCGAACAAATATTTGTCGACTCTCATCATCGCCTGCCCTTTATCCACAACCACCCGAAAGTGTTCGTACAACTGGGCATCCGCTTCCTCTCCGACAGGTTCTATATCATCAATATCATTCTCTATATCGTCCGGCAATTCCTCTATCATACAGTTTTCTTTCTAAATCTTGACAGGTATCCACTTAAAACCACGAATCATCAACCGGTGATTCATGACTATCCATTATGCTGTCTGCATTTTGAATGGAATCATTATCCACAGGCAACTCCTCTCCATCTCCCACCAACAGCGTCAGAGTGGCTCCTACGGGAACCTTATCCCCCATCTCCAATTGCCGGCCCATATACTTCACTCCATACACCCAGTCCTTTTCTCCGGGAATCATTTCATTCTCAGACAGTTTAAATCCCGCAGCCAATATTTTAGCCTGTGCCTGGCGCATCGAACTATTGTCCGCTACATCCGGCACGGGACGCAAAGGAATATTCAATGTATTGATAGTCAGATAAATTATTCTTCCCTCTTTTACTTTTTGCCCCACCGACGGGGTTACATCCAAAATACTTCCGGCCGGCTTATTCTTCACATAACTGGAATCCGATACAACACAAACCAACCCATGATTACGGAAAAGCATTTCCGCTTCATCAATTGTCATGCCTTTGACATTCGGCACTACGACAGCCTCGCCGTGACGGGTATAACTATCCAGCCATTTCAATACTCCGAAAAACAACAGGCAAACCACTGCCACCATTGCCATCAGATTTAACCAAAAGTATTTATTGGCCTTGAACGAAAAAAATTCCTTTATTGTCATAAATCTTAGCTGTTAATCCGCGTCAAAGATACAATTTTAACTACACAGTAGCATAGAGTTTGCATAGTTTTTCATTTCCGGAGACAGGGCGAGATACGTTAAGTTCGTTTCATACTATTGAAACGAACGGTTCCTCTTTATTGAAACCAACAGTTTCAATAGCATGGAACGAATGGTTTCATCCGTATGGAACGAATGGTTTCATTAAGTGAAACGAATGGTTCCACACCGAGAAACCCGGCCTGACATGCCGGGATACCCCGGATACCCTAACACAGTACGAATGGTCACCTCCGAAACGACAGGTCACCTGCCGGCATAAAAAAAGAAGCAAAGACAATGTCTTTACTTCTTCAATTTCGTTTTTTACAACTCTGCAGAAGAATTCCTTATGCTTTCACTCCGTTGTATTC
>NZ_HF991053.1:55326-98803 GCF_000432295.1 Bacteroides sp. CAG:189 | reverse complement strand
GTTTTTTCTCTTTCTGTTAGAGGGTTGAAATGTTCTTTTCATTACTGTATCTTGTTTTTATTGTTATTATTCTACGTAATCGGGCTGCAAAAATAGGCACTTTTTTTAAATAAACCAAGAGATAACTCATTTTTAGTCAAAAGATTTTGTATTTTTTGCCGATTTAGATTACTTTTGCACCCGGAAAGTCCAGTAGATAACTCAATAACATTAAATAATAAAAGATATCAAGTATGATTAATGCTCAAGACATCAAGAACGGAACCTGTATCCGTATGGACGGAAAGCTTTATTTCTGTATCGAATTTCTTCATGTAAAGCCAGGTAAAGGTAACACATTCATGCGCACCAAGCTGAAAGACGTAGTAAGCGGTTATGTTCTTGAACGCCGTTTCAATATCGGTGAAAAGCTGGAAGATGTACGTGTAGAACGTCGTCCTTACCAGTTCCTATATAAAGAAGGTGAAGATTATATCTTCATGAACCAGGAAACTTTCGACCAGCACCCGATCGCTCACGACCTGATCAACGGAGTAGATTTCCTTCTTGAAGGAGCCGTGCTCGACGTTGTTTCCGATGCTTCTACAGAAACCGTACTCTACGCCGACATGCCTATCAAAGTTCAGATGAAAGTTACTTATACCGAACCGGGAATGAAAGGTGATACAGCTACCAACACACTGAAGCCGGCAACCGTAGAATCCGGTGCAACCGTACGTGTTCCGTTGTTCATCAACGAAGGCGAAACCATCGAAATCGATACTCGTGACGGTTCTTACGTAGGACGCGTGAAAGCATAACAACAGTATTTCATTCATATTACAAAACGGTAAACCGATTGCAATAGACCTGCAATTTGTTTACCGTTTTTTTCGTTTATCCCCTGTGTAATCCGTATATTTGCCTGTCAAAATCAAAAACCTCTTAATATAATGAAGCGATTAATGTATGTATTATGCTTTGTACTGATATCCGTTGTAGCACACGGACAGGCGAAGTATGTCTTCTATTTCATCGGTGATGGAATGGGAGTAAACCAAGTGAATGGCACAGAAATGTATCGTGCCGAATTACAAAACGGACGTATAGGAGTGGAACCGTTACTCTTCACACAGTTCCCCGTAGGCACCATGGCAAGCACTTTCTCGGCCACCAATTCAGTAACAGATTCATCGGCAGCAGGTACCGCCCTCTCCACTGGGGTAAAGACTTACAATGGAGCCATTGGAATGGACGACCGGAAAGAACCCCTGCAAACAATCGCTGAAAAAGCTAAAAAAGCCGGTAAGAAAGTGGGTGTTGCCACCAGCGTAAGTGTAGACCATGCCACTCCCGCCGCGTTTTATGCCCACCAACCCGACCGTAACATGTATTATGAGATCGCAACTGATCTTCCCAAAGCTAATTTTGATTTCTATGCCGGAGCAGGCTTTCTAAAACCCACCACCACAGCAGACAAAAAAGAAGCACCAAGCATCTTCCCCATGTTCGAAGAAGCCGGCTATACTCTGGCCCGTGGTTACAACGATTTTAAGGCAAAAGCCCCGCAAGCTCAAAAAATGATTCTCATCCAGGAAGAAGGCGCCAATGCATCTTGCCTGCCATATGCCATCGACCGCAAAAAAGACGATCTGACCTTGGCACAGATTACCGAGAGCGCAATCGAATTTCTTACCAAAGAAAAAAACAAAGGCTTCTTCCTAATGGTAGAAGGCGGCAAGATAGACTGGGCTTGCCATTCGAACGATGCCGCTACCGTATTCAATGAAGTAGCGGATATGGACGAAGCCATAAAAGTAGCCTATGAATTTTACAAAAAACATCCCAAAGAGACGCTGATCGTAGTCACTGCCGATCATGAGACCGGTGGTATAGCATTGGGAACAGGCAAGTACGCACTGAACCTGAAGGTTCTTCAGCATCAGAAAAACTCCGCCGATATCCTCTCTGCCCGGATCAGCGAACTGAGAAAAGCTAAAAACAATAAGGTTTCGTGGGAAGACATGAAATCTTTATTGGCAGACAATATGGGATTCTGGAAAGAAATTCCTATCTCTTGGGAGCAGGAGAAGAAACTACGCGATGAATACGAGAAATCGTTCGTAAAAGATAAAGTAGTTTTCGAAGAAAGCCTGTATTCGAAGAGTGAGCCGATGGCTGCACGTGCCAAAGAGGTAATGGATGAAATCGCTATGATCAGTTGGGCCAGTGGAAGTCATTCGGCCGGATATGTTCCGGTTTTCGCCATTGGAGCAGGTTCACAGCTTTTCGGAGGAAAGATAGACAACATCGAAATCCCGCAACGAATTGCCAAAGCGGCAAAATACTAAAGTACATTAAAACAACAAAAGTCCTCTCATCAAACAGAGGACTTTTATTTTTTATACATCACCCAAGCATAACACATGGTACCGGTTTTCTTATCCGAAGGCAAATTCATACTTGCTACTTTGATTGGTTACTACCAAGTTGTCTCCTCTGAATTCAAGGTTGATATTTCTCTCTTTCGCCAACCATCCCAAAATAAAGGCCAAATTCTCTCTGTCGATTCTCAAGTGAGTGGAAGACAGTTTAACAATCAAGTCTTTTGCACTAATTTCACTGGTTTCCCTCAAAATACGTCTGATTTTCAGCAACGCATTATTAAATTCTTGCTCGTTCATAGTTCTCCGTTTAAAAGTTAGACATTATATTAACATATCGCAGAATCCATAAATAGCAGATAAATCGCTTCCGATCTATAAGGGGGGCATAAGATGGCAATTCACTATCAAAAGCAAATATAGCAATTTATATTATAAATACAAATAATACGTCCCTATTTTTATTTAAACTATAAGCTAAAAGATGACTTAATTAAGAATATATCACATTCCTTTATCATTGGGGTAATAATCGAAAAAGGGTATACGGCCTACTACAACTGTGTTTCTCCTTCTATATAATTCTCCAGGAATAAATTCTCACCGTCAAACACGACATATGAAAAGTAATTGATCCAATCTCCCAAGATCAGTACCCGTGCAGTAGTGCTCAACATCAAATCAAGCTCTATATGGCGGTGTCCGTAAATAAAGTAATTTATATTCGGATGATTCTTCAGATATTCTTTGGTATAGAGCACCAGATATTCTTTATCTTCACCCATATAATCAGGCTCTTTCCCGTCTTCACGTTTCATGCGGCTATGCTTTGCCCATGTCAAACCTAAATCGATGCTCCATCGGGGATGAATCATTGAAAACAAAGTCTGCAGCGTTTTGCTATGAAACATCGAACGTAAAAACTTGAATTTCTTGTCCGGATCTCCCAAACCGTCACCGTGAGCCAAATAAAATTCCCTGCCATAGATTTCAGTAGTAAGAGGTTTGCGATGAATAATTACGCCACACTCTTTTGACAGGTAATCCCCACACCAGATATCATGATTGCCGATAAAGAAATGCACTTCTACTCCCATGTCCGTCAACTCGGAGAGCTTTCCCAAAAAGCGTGTATACCCTTTAGGAACCACCAATTTAAACTCATACCAGAAGTCGAACATATCTCCCAGTAAATAAATAGCCCCGGCTTTATGTTTGATGCTATCCAAGAAATTCACCAACCGCCGTTCTTGTGTACGACCGTGCTCAATAGCACGGGAACCCAAATGAGCATCGGAAAGGAAATAGATGTTTTTCATTTTTATTCCATTGAAAGTTTTACAATTCACTATTGACAGTGAAGCGGACAGTGTGGCATTGTACTGCCACACTATCAATTATTTGTTAATTAAAGAAAGCCCAACTCCAGTTTTGCCTCTTCACTCATCATATCCTTGTCCCATTCCGGCTCGAAAACCAAATTAATGGCAGCCGACGGCACTCCGTCTATGGACTCTACCTTCTGGCGAACGTCCTCCATGATGAAATCGGCAGCCGGACAGTTAGGAGCTGTCAGCGTCATATCGATAGCCACCTCTCCGTTATCAGCAACTTCTATTTTATAAATAAGCCCCAAATCGTATATATTGACCGGAATTTCCGGATCATATACAGTTTTCAGCATATCTACAATCTTCTCTTCTATTTCAAACTTTGTCATAATCGTGAACTTTATTGATTACATAGACAAAAATAATGCTTTTCTGCATAGAAAGGTTTATCAGTTCCCTCTTTTTATGCACTTTTGTAAAATTATACAAGAATCAAAAACAGTTTCATTATTTAGACTCCTGTTTCTACCGCATAATTGCGGGGGTTATTGTAGCCTAAAAAAGCTTCTCAAATTTAGAGCCTGCTCATTTTCCATCACATACAATATTAGTTTCAGTACATAGCTCTCTATTAGAACAAATACTACAACAATTTGATTTTCATATCCTTACATACCATCAACGTCCATTTGTTACCATTTTGTTACCAACGACAAAAGATTTAAACGGATATTATTACACAATTGTTACTTAATAAATATCGTAATAATAAAAAAACAGTGTTCTTTGCAGCAGATAATCCCCAATATTGAAATCATCAAATTGTCCTTTTTAAACAGACTCTAATTTTATATAGCAAAAATATGATAACGAAGAAAAACTTATTAACAGCACTATTGTTCCTGTTCGTATCTTGTCCTATGTGGTCACAGATTTTAAAGAGTTCCGGTATTATTGTGAAAGCGGGTAAAGGTGAAATCGCCTACAACACGCCCACCCACATTGATAACATGGATACAGATATAAAAAATTCTTATATAAAAGGAAAAGCAGCCCTTGAATTCGGTTATCGTTTCAGATTACAGCCGAATAAATCACGTTTTTTCTATGACATAGATGCATCCGGCGGATATAGCAAATATGAATATGCCATGAATTTTCTACCTAAAGAAAACACTCAATACACAGGTTCTTCTGGCTCTAACGTTTTATTATCATTCTCTTTAACCGGTATGGCCAATTACAATATTTTCAAAGGCTTGAACATCGGTTTGGGTGTACAGCCAACCGTTTATATATGGGAGAAAAAATTCTTTGACATTCCTCTACTCGCCAAAGTGAGCTATGACTTAAAATACGTGGAATTAGGATTTTCTTATAAATATGGATTGACCCGAAATTATAAAGTTCCCCTTTTCAAAGACAATCGATTATCGCAATGGCAATTCTCAATCTATATTCCATTATGGAAAAAATAAAACCGGCAAATCGGCTACAACGAAAACTAAGTTAGCTATTTTATTTCCTGGAAGAATTTGATCGGTCTTTTCAACTAATTTGATAATTAGTTGAAAAGACCTAAAATATATCATAGATTCATGATACAGACAAAACAATGAATAATACTTAATTAAGAAAGCAAATCAATTTTTCTTGAATCAAAAGAGCTACAAGTTCTTCGATATTATTGCTATATTTGTAGGATGATGAAATACACACAAATTACATTCCAGCTCATCGGCAAACTATTTCTTTTTATCGTCTTGGCTGGATGCCAACAAAACGATAAGTACACCGCCTTGCTATTACAAGCAGATTCTATCATGAATGTTCGTCCGGACAGTGCATTGGCGTTACTCAATTTGATACAGTTCCCCCAAGAAATGAAAACTGCCGACAGAGCATTGTATTCTCTCCTCTTCACACAGGCCGAGCAGAAAAATCGGATATCACACACCAACGACTCTCTGATCCGGATAGCAGTAGACTATTACAAAGATAAAGACGATAAAGAACAGGAGACCAAAGCTTATTATTATTTGGGATGCGTATATCAGGACATAGGCGATATAGTGGGTGCAACTGATGCTTTTTTGAAAGCATTGAATATAAATCCTCAAGTGATAAATGATACAGAAAGACTTACCATGATATACGAAAATTTGGCAGAATGCTATCAAAGCCAAGGGTTTTATGACAAGGCAATGGAAATGTATCGCATTTCTTACAAAACAAACATCAACCACAATGAAGAAAAAAATATACTTTTTTCTTTGCAAGGAATCGGAGAAGTATTTATGTATCAACATCAATGGGATAGCGCAGCCTATTATTACAATGAAATCATAGAAAAATCACGTGCAATTGGTGACTCATCCTGGATATCTATTGGAATCAGTAACCTTGCACATGTTTATTATAATCAGAAGAAATACCCAGAAGCTTATCACACTGCTCTAAAATCTATTCATAATAATAATGAAGATAAAGAGAATGAAATAACCAGCAAGTACATTTTACTTGGCGATATCTTAATCCAACTGGGGCAATATGATTCAGCTCGTTACTATCTATCACTTAACAGTATTAAAGAAGATCCTTTTTTACGAGCTTCCAGACACTTTTCATTATATGAACTTGAAAAAAAATGTGGAAAATATAAAGAAGCAACACAATACATTGATACATACACAACCTTATATGATTCCCTTCGAGAAGAAAAGAACAAAGAAGAAATCGCAAAGTTAATAAACAGCTATACAATAGAAAGATACAAAAGAGAAATCTCCGAAAAGCAGAAACATCAAACCAGAATCTCTATTTCCTTTTCTATTCTCATAATTATTTCAATTTTATTCATTTTCTTGATGATCGATAGGCATCGGAAACAAGAATATATTGGCCTACATAAATCTTTAATGAAAAAAAGAGGAGAGATAATGAAGATGCAGGAGGAACTGAACAGCATGGACATGAACCATTCACCAAACTCTATACAAGAGAAAGAGAACAAACAAAATATTCTAAAACAATTACAAAAAGAGAAATTTTATTATAGTATTCAATTATTTCAAAAAACTTCCTATTACAAAACCATACAAGAACTAAAACAAAAAAGAAGAATTGAGGAAAAAGTTTTCACCTCAGGAGAACGCGGACTTTTATGGGATTGCATTTATCAGATTTTCTCAGATACAATGTCATATCTGAAAGCGCAATGTCCAGAATTGACTAGAGAAGATTTATTATATTGCATCTTCTATCTATTAGGATATTCCAATTCAATCATTATTATTTGCACAGGAAGCAATGCAAATGCCTTAAAGTCAAGAAAAAATCGGTTAAAAAACAAAATGACAAAAGAGCTATACTCATTTATCTTTAGCACCTACAAATAGCTGATATACTACAAATTAAGTATAACTTAACGCTTCACATTGTCTTAAAACATTCGTGAATTAGGATAATTATTACCTAATTATTACCTAAATCATAATGCTTTTTCATCTAAAAACCAGTCCTTTATAAAAAATTAATCCCAAAATACAAAATTATGAAAACCAATTTTTTATTATTACTCTTCATCACCCTGACTATCTCAGAAGTGACATTAGCAGAAACTTTAAACAAGGGAACAAAGATCGAGTTAAAGTATCATCTAAGAAAAGATCATCGTTCTGTTATTGAACAACCATTTCAAGTCTTCTTAAACGCATCTTTTATTACTATAGAACAAGATGTTTCTTCATCAGATGTCTCATTCTATACTATAACAATCAAAGATGCTAACACAGGAAAAGTTACAGAGACATTGACTACTACTGGAACTATTTATATCGATATAAGTAACTTTCTTTCGGCAGAATACGATATAGAGATTGATATGGAATCGATGCTACTATATGGAAGCTTTACAATACAAGATAATTGACATATATGAATAATAGTCCAAAACACACTACAGCTCTTTATGATCTATTTTCAGACACCATCTTGAATACAAAAATTTAATCCATACAGTATTTATTCAATAAAAAAGTAAATTATGACAAACATCTTAAAAAAATTAACAGCACCGTTAATATTACTAATGATTGTATCATGTTACAATGATAAATTTGATACAATTGATAATCTATCATTAGTCGAAGACAATAATATTGAACTCAAACAAGAAAGCAATCTAAAAAGTGAATTCTCATTAGCTTTAGCTAAGGTTTTTGCTGAAAATAAAGATGTGAGAAAACTTATAAAAAGAGAAGCTCTAAAACAGTTTGATTATGACTATGATGTTTTATACATGTTAGTTAAGGATAAAAAAATGGAAAATAATAAAACATTAGAAGAACTTTTATTAAAGTACATGAGTAAAGATGATCTCTTTACTCTGACACAAAAGATACCCACTTTGACAATATTCGTGCCTTCTCTCCCTGAAGAATCTTTTTCTGCAGAAAAATGGGATATTGAACAAGAAATTCCTCTTGTTGCATATAAAAATGAAGAAAACTCAATATTATATGTAAATAGTGAAGGAATAGTTAACGCTTTTGAGGAAAACGAGATTCCTGTATTCGCCATTGTAGCAATTAAGCCGTCAGAAAGAGTTATTGTAGAGAATACATCTACTCGAAACTCTAATTCGTCAACAGTACTACAAGCTGAAAATGGAATGAATTTTGTCTTTGAATTCGATGAATTTAATAATATTACTTCTTCCACGATTAAAACCAGAACATCTGCAACTGTTATTCCTGATCTCTTCAAAAAAATTTATGATGCAAAAAAGTATTCTGATAAAAACGGAGTTTGGCAAAGGGATTATATTTATTATAATATTTCGACTAAAGATGGTGAGGGTGTATTTCAAAAAAACGTTTCCGAATGCATTTATTCTCTTGAATTATTAGGAGATCCCAATACTATGTTTAGAATGTTAGCAGACCAAGACTCTGATCCTCAATATTACAAAGAAAAACCGTCAGGTCCAAGACCAGGATCAGGCCGAGGTACAAGAAGTGAATATCATAGAGCACAAGGAGAATTTTGGTATGGAGGAAATTTTGAGTTTCTAGTAAAGGTTTATATTAGTAATAAGCAACTAAGCTCAAATGAAATTATCAAAGCAATATCCGTTAATCCATTTCATTTATTTGAACTAGACATACAACAAAATGGCCGGAGGCCTGCACAGGTAATGGGAGTTAAAAAGATAAAGAAATACTACTTACCTACTCCGCTTCCCCTTTTTGATTGGGATATAGAAAATTATTCTGCTTCTGTTAAAATATCTATTGAAGAAAAAGATGATCAACAGACATCTCAGAAAACATCAGAGACAACAAGTACATTTGCTACAAATTTTGAATTCAATGCAAGCTTGGGAGAAATTACAAAAAAGGGAGCTAAAATGGGAGTTTCTGCATCTACGACATATAAAACGTCCACTGTAATAACAACATACTTAAATAGTGACCAATTAGGAGATGTTATAATTAACTTTGGAGATGATGTCATAATAAAAGACGAAATGGAAATAATTGATTCTGAAAGTGAAAGCGAGCAAAATATTTACAGGCCTGTAGTGAATCCCAAATATAACTCCGGATATTATAAAATAGGAATACTTCCTTTACCACAGTATTAACTCAAATCATTTCCCCAAAGTATTATTTCCTCCACATACTTTGGGGGAATAGATATTTACGCTTACCTTTCACCACTAAAAGAAGAAAGGTAGTATATGATTACAAAAAAACAAAGGAATACCATTATATATTTATATACATCTATTCACTATAAAGTAGGTTATTATGAGAACAGCAATACAACAATTAAGTTACATCCTAATTCTACTAACAATCTTTTCATCATGCAATAAGGATAATGAAAAAGAGATTATAGAAGAAAGCTATGAAATGAATATCAAAGTGGAATATACCAAATGGTCAGAGTCATATCCGGATGAAGGTTCTAAAATATATATATACTTCAATCGCCAAATGGAAGATTTCACAGCTATGAAGTATGAGGCAGATGGTGTATATTATTCAGTCGATAAAATCATCAGACCGGATCAAACGGATATAGCAGACAAAAACGGATTAGCCATTATTGATTTTAGAGATCATTTAAATATAAAATTCTCATTGATGGTTGAAAGTAGATATACAGGATTAAGAGCATTTATGTATTTTGAAAAGTATGTTTTCGCAAAAGAACATTCCTTTAGTTTTCTCAAGTCAAATCCTGAATAGTGACAAAGATCTAATGTACAAGAGGTCTAGGATATAAAAGAAGGAAATCTATTTATCCCCATACATATACTTTTTATACAAGCCCTTCATCTGCAAAACTGTAGTACTTGCCATCACAAACGATAACGTGGTCTACCAATTTAATATCCATAGTCCCGGCAGCATTAAATATTCGCTGTGTCAATGCCTCATCTTCACGGCTAGGATGATTGTTGCCCGACGGATGATTATGAACAACAGCCATCTGGGCAGCACGCTGCAACAAAGCTTCCCGCAGTACAGAACGCACATCTACCAATGTGCCGGAAATACCGCCCGTACTGATCCGGATCCGGTCTATCACCTTATTCGCCTGATTCATCAGCAATACCCAAAACTCTTCCAGTTCAAGATCGCACATCAACGGATGAAACAGTTCGTAAATATCCTTAGAACAACTGATAACAGCCCGCTCCTTCACTTCCTGCAATTTACGGCGCTTTCCCAATTCCAAAGCAGCCATAATGGCAATGCTTTTCGCCGGGCCGAAACCTTTAAAACAAGAAAAGTCACGGACTCCCCAATGAGCCAGTTCGTTCAAATCATTATGACAGGAGACAAGTATCCGTCGCATCAGCTCTACCGCGCTCTCTTCGGTATTGCCGGAGCCGATCAGAATAGCCAACAACTCGGCATCGCTCAGGGCGCCCGAACCTTTCAACATCATTTTCTCTCTCGGACGATCCTCTTCCGCCCATTGGCAAATAGTCAGTTTGTGTGTATCTTTCATTGGTATGTGTATATATGTACCTTCATTTATAAAAGTTCTTTTGAAAAGCTTCGAACTCACCTCGCTTCAAAATGCAACGTTGCCACCAAGCTCTCCAGAAACCGGTTCCATAACCGATCAGTTGTATAAAAGAAGCAGCAATAGAGTAAACTCCTATACGCAAACTGTGATTACAACAAGAGGAATCTACGCAAACCAACAAAGCATAAAACAGAATCGGAAGAAGGCTATACGGACAGAACAAACCACCGACGAGCAACAAAGCCACCCCTAAAGTAAAAGCAGCAGGAAGCAGGTGCACCAGCTTTAATGACTCCGGATATTTTTTATAAAGATTGATACGGGCAATACCGGAATTATGCACTTGCTTAAAGAACTTCTTCAAATCGGTGCGCCGCTTATGATACACCCATGCACCGGGAAACAAACGGCATTTGTATCCTCCCTTAAAAATCCGGATACTAAAATCGATATCCTCTCCAAAACGCATCTTGGAAAAACCTCCCAATGCCTGATATACCTCCCGTCTCACCCCCATATTAAAACTACGCGGATAGAATTTATCCATTTTCTTTTTACCACCACGAATGCCACCGGTCGTAAAGAATGAGGTCATGGAATAATTAATCGCTTTCTGAATGTCTGTAAAAGAATCATGCGCACAGTCGGGACCACCGAATGCATCGGCAGGAGCCGTTTCCAATTCCGCCTCTACTTCATCGAAATAGCTTTCCGGAAGGATGCAATCAGAATCCAATATGATCAGAAAATCCCCCTGACTCCGCTCAGCTCCATAATTGCGGCTTTGCCCCGGCCCGGAATTAGATTTCTGATAATATTTCAAGTCAAGCACCGCCTTGTACTTTTCTGTAACAGCCAGACAAGGAACAGAAGAACCGTCCTCGACTACAATCACTTCAAAATCTTTAAAATGCTGATTTACGAGGCTTTGCAACAATTCGTCCACCTCGTCGGGACGGTTATACACAGGTATGATGACGGAATATCTCATATTCGTTAGTTTTATCTACCGGCAAAGATACATCATTATTTTAATAAAAAACGGGACTATCCTTATTAGGATAGCCCCGCCTTGCGTATTAATCATTTTTTCGGAATTATTTTCCTACAATATCCATTGTGTCAGAAGCGATCAACAGTTCCTCATCTGTAGGAATAACCACTACTTTTACTTTTGAATCAGCAGCAGAAATGATAGCTTCTTCACCGCGGACTTTGTTCTTTTCGGCATCCAGCTTCACGCCCATAAATTCGAGCCCCTCGCATACACCTGCACGACAGCTTGCTTGGTTCTCACCGACACCACCGGTAAAGAGAATCACATCTACGCCACCCAAAGCAGCAGCATAAGCACCAATGTATTTTTTGATACGATAGAAATACATCTTTTCTGCCAGAATTGCTTTCGGATTACCCTCTGCCACAGCAGCTTCCAACTCACGCATATCGCTCGATACGCCGGAAACTCCAAGAACACCGCTTTTCTTGTTCAGCAGATTGGAAATACCGGTTGTATTAAGTCCTTCCTTGTCCATGATGAAAGTTACGGCACCGGCATCGATATCACCGCTACGTGTACCCATCATCAATCCTTCCAACGGAGTAAGTCCCATAGTCGTATCGATACATTTACCATCTTTGGTAGCAGCGATAGAGCCGCCGTTACCAATGTGGCAGGTTATCAGCTTCAACCCTTCGGGTTTAACACCCAAGTACTCACATACGCGTTGAGATACATAACGATGAGAAGTTCCGTGGAAACCATAACGGCGCACACCGTATTTTTCATACAGTTCGTAAGGAACAGCATATAAATATGCATAGTCAGGCATTGTCTGATGGAAAGCCGTATCAAACACTCCAACCTGTGGAATATTGGGGAGAATGGCCGAAATGGCATCCACTCCCTTCAGGTTTGCAGGGTTATGCAACGGTGCCAGATCGTTGCAAGCGGTAAACGCTTCCAATACTTCCTTATCGAGCAATACGGATTTGCTGAAACGTTCACCTCCATGTACCATACGATGACCCACAGCATTGATTTCATCCAATGACTTGATAGCTCCGTATTCCGGATCAGTCAATGTATGAAGGATAAATTCCACTCCGACAGTATGTTCCGGAATGTCCTTTTCCAATATTTTCTTTTCTCCGTTAGGCAAAGTAAATTTCAAGAAAGAGCCTTTCAAACCGATCTTTTCAATACCGCCTTGGGCAATCACTTCTTTACTGTCCATATCGAACAGTTTATATTTGATAGACGAACTTCCACAGTTCAATACTAATATCTTCATTTCTGATTATCGTTTTATTAAATTATTTGTTTTTCTTGGCTGCGATAGCTTGATTGGCTGTAATAGCAATCATTCTATACACATCTTCAATAGAACAACCACGTGAAAGGTCGTTTACCGGACGGGCAATACCTTGCAGAATCGGACCGACAGCATCGGCGTGTCCCAAGCGTTGCACTAATTTATAAGAAATATTACCGACTTCAAGACTCGGAACAATCAATACGTTGGCCGCACCTGCAATGGCTGACCCCGGCGCTTTGCTCGCACCAACCTCCGGAACCAAAGCTGCATCTGCCTGCAGTTCACCGTCAATAGCCAATGTAGGAGCCATTTCTTTGGCAATCTTCAATGCTTCAACCACTTTATCTACCACTTCGTGTTTAGCCGACCCTTTCGTTGAGAAGCTGAGCAATGCTACTTTAGGTTCCTCTATTCCGGCAACAGCCTTAGCAGTACCAGCCGTACAGATCGCAATCTGAGCCAACTGAGCAGCATCCGGAACCGGAGTCACGGCAACATCCCCCATCACAAGAATACCATTCTTACCATATTCGGGAGCATGTGTCAACAACAACATAGCACCGGACACGGTAGTAATTCCCGGAATAGTCTTGATAATCTGAAGCGCAGGACGCAGTACATCACCGGTCGTATTGCGGGCACCGGCCAACTGTCCATCGGCATCCCCGTTCTTAATGATGAGACAACCCAGATACAACGGGTTAAGCACCAGCTTACGGGCCTCTTCGATAGTCATGCCTTTCTTTTTGCGAAGCTCGCACAATAACTGTGCATACTCTTCTTGTTTCGGATGATTCTCCGGGTCAATAATGGTAGCCTTACCGATATTTCCCAGTCCCCATTTTGTAGCAGCCTCATGAATCTCATCAGGGTTACCCAAAAGAATAAGGTCAGCAACTTCATCTGTCAAAATCTGATTGGCAGCTTTCAAAGTACGTTCTTCGGTTCCTTCCGGAAGAACAATGCGTTGGCGATCCGCTTTCGCACGCGCAACAATAGAGTTAATTAAATTGAGCATAGATATTTAAAATATGTATAAATTCGGTAGTAAGGTGTTATTCACGCCGCAAAAGTACACAATTTTGTAATATCTACATTGCAAAACGGGGCGTTTTTACGCCCCGAATCTACAATTATTATAATATTTAACACTAACGAATGATTTGTGGAGAGACTTTCTTGAATTGCTCCATACACATCCCGATAGATGCACCGATATAGGTAGGATCGCAGATCAAATATTTGGCACCATCATCCAATATGACATAATCGCCCGGTATCTCTTCCGTGAATCGAACAGCCGAAGCGATATGATTGGGGTAGTCGAGCAAAACGGCATCCAGTCCCAATAGATCTTTTACCAAAGTAGAATACAAAATAGCACGGTCTTCACAATCGCATGCCGGATAAAAGAAGTTTTCATCCAGAAAGAAAGGCTTTTCATAACCGAACTGATCTCCATCAGTCTGATACTCAAAACCGGTCTGAACAAATTCTATCAGAATATTGGCAGCCTCCTGTTGAGATTTTCCCTTAATAGCTTCTTGCAAAGGAGGATAAAGAGTCGCTTTCAACTCTTCACTCATCGGAGTGTGATAATAAACCGACACGTCGCATTGCGGATAACTCTTATAAAACTCCATCAGGTTCTTGTTCACTACTGTTTCCACTTTAACCGAACCGGATTCAGGAGATACGGATTCTGTGTGCTCAGCCATATCGAACTTCGGAACAGCGTCGATGGAAAGGGAAACATAGTTCTTCGCATTGGGAAAATCTTGTTTATAGGTATAAACTCCCATCGGCCCGTTTGTCTTCTCGGCATCAAATACATAATATTTCGTACCGTCTAATAATATATAAGGTATGCCATACAACACACCGGCCGGTGCTACCATCAATTTCAGCTTCTCATTGATCTTCGAAAGACGGACTTTATATCCCGATTTGTTCAAAATAAACATCTGCAAAAAAGCAATATCATCTTTTTGCTGCTCACCGTAAAGCTGCTCACCTATTTTCTTGGTAAACAATAAATAAGCCCAGTCGCTCATTTTTTTCTCTTCACGCAAAGTCATGCAATCCTTTATCAACTGCTCATGGTCTGCTTTGCAAAGCTGGCTCCATGCATCAGCGACGTCCGCTTCACGATTGCCGGCCAATGCCAGGTTTTCTATGGCATCGGTCGCTATTTCAAAAGCAGAGCCATAATAATTGACAGGAGTACGGTGTATCGGACGCCCTGTAACAGGCACCACCGGAACATCTATTTTCACAGACAGATAAGGCTGTCCCGGTACATATATCCCCGGAACCGGTTTGTCTGTAACAGCCGACAAAGAAGGTTTACCAATATCAACCGGTTTAATCTCCACGGGAGCCTGAGGCCGTTTTCCATCAAAAACAGGTTGTTTTTCCGGTTCCGGACGCACCGGAGCTTTCAAAGGATCAAACGCTTCAAACTTAACCCATGTTTCTCTGAGAAAAGTTTCAAAATCCGCATCGGCCTTATTCTTAAAGTCGTTAAACTCTTTCTGCTGCTGTTTCTGAAAATCATCGAATTCCTTCTCAAAATCCACTTCCTGAGCTTCCATTACAGTAGCAGAGAGGAGCCCTCCAAATACGAAAAGAAAAAAACACCTTATCTTGTTCATCTGTCTATCATTTTATCAATACCATCTCATAAAAAGCACAACGCTGATTGGCAGGCATCGAATAAACCCATTTCAATACACTCTGATAAGTAACCGCCTCCGTAAAAGGGACATTACTTTTCGTTGCAACCATCATAATATTGATTTTTTCATTGCCTTTGCCCGAATGTTTTTCCATAAGATAATCTACCGCATTACTAAAAGGAACCTTATATTCATGCCCGGCTTTCAACAGATTATTCGGTTCGTACGCATTGGGATAAAGCAACGCTCCACCCGTGCTGTCAAACCAGAAAAACTTCAGATAAGAGTCAGTTCCATGTACAGTCAACCGGCATGTAAACACATCCCCTTCTTTATACAGAGTCTCCACGCCTTTCACTTCAAGCGCATACGAACGATCCGGTTTATCGTCTTTTTGTACAGTGGCATCGATCGTTACTACTTTATAGAGGCTACGGCTATCCACATCCCACAATTCTTCTACTTTTTTATTGGTCACATTGACCATTCCTCCGATAGCAAGCACACTCATCTGTGAATATGCTTCATGGAATTCCGCCCCGTCATTTTGAGTGATCTGGCCAAAAACCGACCAGACACTCTCCATAACGCCCGCTTTTTGCAAGGCAGCTTTCTTCGCTTCCATGAAAGCACGTTCTTCGGCTTGCTTCAGAGTTATCTCATCACTAACCTGCCATCGTCCCTGAACACCTTTCACCTTTACAGTATTCTGTGCACAAAGAGTTCCGACAGGTATCAACAACAAAAAAGCTGTTATAAACCCCAGTAGCCTGATTATTTTCATTCAGTTTTCTAATTTTATAATTTGTCTTTAGTAACCGAGCTTATCCAGCTCCTTAGCCAAATCTTCCGATTTTTTCGCCAATTCTGCACGTACGGCACTGATAGCCGCCTTATTGGCCGCTTCCATACTGTATCCTAATGTCACCATCACTTCCACATTCTTGTTGTCCAATGTTCTGTACACTTCGACCAATGGCACTACACGACCCAATGTAGCAGAAATCACACTTTTGCTGGCACCGACCACACTCGAAAGACTGGCAGCTTCCTCCTGTCCCATATCATCGTTTGCCACTTTTGCTTCTATCAATTGAGATACTTTAGTCTGGATCTGTCCGGCCAGATCTATTTTGGCAGCATTCGTAGCCTGTAAAACTGCAGAAGACTGATTCCCCCCGATTGCTCTTGAAGAGGCAACATACCAGAACGGAGTTCCGTCCGGAGTCATCTCCGCCTGCTTCTGCCATGCATTTTCAATCTGCTTGTCCAAAGGTAACTTACCGACCGGAGTTTTAAAGCCTTCCTTAGTCAATTTTTTAGCCTCTTTCCGTGCTTCCTTAATCGCTTTCTTCTGTAAATCCTTATTCAAAACTTTTTCCTGTTTTGCAATTTCTTTGTAATCTTCCTTGGTTGCTTTTTCCTGTGCAAATGAATTCACTGAAACCATCATAGCCAAAGCAGCAAAAACGCTGACTAATAAACTCTTTTTCATATTCGTCTTGTTTTTTAATTATTAATGTTCATACTTGAATTATGCGTTGTATTTATGCAAAAATAAATATATTTCCCTTTCTTTTTCTTTTTTCTCCTGTTTTTTTTCACAAAAAGAGCGGTAAAAGAAAATTCTTCACGGAAAGCAGTGACAACTCTATCAGTAATTTCATAACTTTGCCGCGTTTTCAAATTCAATAGGTAAAAAATATGATACGTCAGTGTGCCATTTTATTTGGCTGTTTGGCTTTGGGTGAATTGATTGTTTTTCTTACAGGGATCAAGCTCCCGTCCAGCATCATAGGAATGTTGCTGCTTACCCTCTTTCTGAAATTAGGTTGGATTAAATTGCAATGGGTGCAAGGCATGTCCGACTTTCTGGTTGCCAATCTCGGTTTCTTCTTTATCCCGCCGGGAGTGGCGCTTATGCTTTATTTTGACATTATTGCGGCACAATTCTGGCCGATAGTGATTGCAACCCTTATCAGTACCATCCTTGTGCTTATCGTTACCGGATGGGTTCATCAATTAGCACGGAAAATCAAATGAGTTATTTAGAAAATGAGTTTTTCTTGTTGGCGATTACCTTCGGGATTTATTTCTTCGCCAAATTACTGCAAAAGAAAACCGGATTTCTTTTGCTAAATCCTATTTTATTGACCATTGCCGTCCTGATCGTCTTTCTGAAAATGACGCATATCAGTTATGAAACATATAATAAAGGCGGGCATCTGATCGAGTTTTGGTTGAAACCGGCAGTTGTGGCGTTAGGAGTCCCGTTATACCTTCAATTGGAAACAATCAAAAAGCAGTTGCTACCTATCTTGCTGTCGCAACTGGCCGGTTGCTTTATCGGTGTTGTTTCCGTGGTATTGATAGCCAAATTAATGGGAGCATCTCAAGAGGTTATTCTGTCATTAGCTCCTAAATCGGTTACCACACCTATTGCCATGGAAGTAACTAAAACATTAGGAGGCATTCCCTCACTGACAGCCGCCGTAGTAGTTTGCGTAGGGTTGCTCGGTGCTATCCTCGGATTCAAGACAATGAAACTGATGCATGTAGGCAGCCCGATAGCCCAAGGTCTCTCCATGGGAACGGCCGCTCATGCAGTAGGAACTTCCACTGCTATGGATATCAGCAGCAAATACGGAGCATATGCCAGTTTGGGGTTAACTCTCAACGGCATATTTACCGCATTGTTAACACCGACTATTCTCCGATTATTGGGTATGTTATAACAAAAATGACTTATATTTGTTATATAATTATACACTAAAAAAGAAAACGACTTTATATGATAGATTTCAAAGATATCACACTTCAAGATAAAGATACCATCACGGGATATACAATGAACAGTTGTCGCCGCAATTGCGACCTTTCTTTCTCCAACCTCTGTAGTTGGAGATTCCTGTATCATACCAAATTTGCGATCGTCGACGATTGGCTGGTTTTTAAATTCTGGGCCGGTGAAAAGCTGGCGTATATGATGCCCGTAGGACAAGGAGACTTAAAAAAAGTGTTGGAAGCGCTTATTGAAGATGCCCGGCAGGAAGGGCAACCATTCTGCATGCTCGGTGTCTGTTCGTGTATGAGGGAAGAACTCGAAAACATCATGCCCGGACAATTCACATTTACAGCAGACAGAGACTATGCCGACTACATCTATCTCCGCACGGATCTCGCCACCCTGAAAGGGAAGAAATTTCAAGCAAAGCGAAACCATATCAATAAATTCCGTAACACATACGGTAATTACGAATATACCCCTATCACCCCCGATCGCATTCAGGAATGCCTTGATCTGGAAGCCGAATGGTGCAAAGTAAACAACTGCGACCAACAGGAAGGAACCGGTAATGAGCGCCGTGCCTTGATTTATGCATTGCACAATTTCGAAGCATTAGGACTGACAGGTGGAATTTTACATGTAGACGGTACAATTGTTGCTTTCACTTTCGGCATGCCGATCAACAAAGAGACTTTCGGCGTACATGTAGAAAAAGCCGACACAAATATCGACGGCGCTTATGCGATGATTAATTATGAATTTGCCAACCACATCCCGGAACAGTACATTTACATCAACCGAGAAGAAGATTTGGGAATTGAAGGATTACGCAAAGCCAAGTTATCTTATCAACCCGTAACTATTCTCGAAAAGTACATGGCGTGCCTGAAAGAGCAACCACAAAATATGATTAAATGGTAGAACAAACATCCATTTGACTCCTGCATAAAAAAATTCAAGTACACATCAAACACCCAAAGACATAAAAGGAAAATGATAAAGGAAAAAGTAAAGGCATTATGGAAACTTTGCTTTGAAGATAGCGAAGCGTTCATAGAAATGTATTTCCGGCTGCGTTACAACAATGAAGTAAACATCGCCATAGAAAGCGGTGATGAGGTTATTTCCGCACTTCAGATGCTTCCCTATCCTATGACTTTTTGTGGCAAACAGATCCAGACATCATATATCTCCGGCGCCTGTACCCACCCCGACTACCGGGGTAAGGGTGTAATGAAGGAACTATTATCACAGGCTTTAACGAAGATGCTGCACAACAATGTTATCTTAAGTACATTGATCCCGGCCGAACCCTGGTTATTCGATTATTATGCCCATATGGGATATGCACCGGTATTTTGCTATTCAGAAAACGATATTCCAGATCAAGATCGTTCTTCCACCGGTGTCTCCGTAAAGAGATTGACCGATGAACAGGAAGAGGTATATCAATACCTCAATCAAAAGATGAAAGAACGCCCCTGCTGTATCCAACACACTCAAACGGACTTTAAAGTTATTCTTGCCGATCTCGAAATAAGTAGAGGGAAAATGTATATAGCCATTTATGAAAAAAAGATAAGCGGAGTAGCAATTGTGTACCAACAAGAAAACAGATTACAAATAAGTGAATTGTTCGCAGAAAACAAAGAAATAGAAAAAGCTTTGCTCTACCATATCCAACAGGACAAAAAAAACGGTAAAGTCACACTCCTCACTCCTCCCGCGGTAAATGGCAAACCGTTCGTTTTGGGCATGGCACGTATCGTTGACGCGAAAACATTTCTCCAGATCTATGCGGCTTCCTATCCCAATATAGAAATGAACATTGAGCTCACAGACAAAGTATTGACGACAAACAACGGTTACTACTATCTCTGCAAGGGAAAATGCATGTTCAGTAAAGAACGCCTACCGGGAAGTCACTCACAATTGACCATTGGAGAATTATGCGAAAAAATTCTCCTCCCATTGAAGCCTTATATGAGTTTAATGCTCAATTAAAATACGTCATACAAAAACATCCTGTATATCCACTCCGAACAAGAATCCGGAAAACAGACATACAGGATGTTGTGGCATTCCAAAGAAAAAACTATATAAGATTAATCAGAGTCCGCTAAAATCCACTCCCTCAAATACCAATGACGGTATGCGCCAGGAAGAGGAAAGACGGGGATCATTTCCCGTTTCTACCAAAGAAGACCAGAGAGCCAGCATATTACCGGTCACATTCATTTCGGAAACCGGTTGAGTCAATTTTCCATTTTCAATGAGGAAACCCTCGATACCATAAGAGAAGTCTCCCGTAGAACTGTTGCAATTACCACCGTTAAAACCGGTGATCAGAATGCCTTTATCCACTTCTGCAACTAACCCGTCCAAATCGTTTTTGCCTGTTTGCAATACCAGAATAGACGGAGAATTTACCGTAGAAGCTGTTCCCATCTTCTTCGCATTATAAGTATCGATGAAATAAGTATTCAATATACCATTCTTAAAAACAGCCCGACGTTCAGTCGCAACTCCTTCACTGTCGAAATAACGGGCACCGGATGCCTGTACCAGATGAGGTTCATCCATCAAGGTCATTTTATCGGCAACCACTTTTTCATTCAGTTTATTCAGCAAGAAAGAATTTCTCTGCTGCAGGGCAGAACCATATAGCGCGCTTATCAACGGACCCAACAATTGACCGGCATTCAATGGGTCTACTACCATCGTATACTTACCGGACTTAACCTTCTTTTGTCCCACTTTACGCAAAGCACGTTCCAAAGCTTTACGCCCGATATCCCCCTTAACCAGCTTATCAAAATAAAGCGAAGACTCATACCAACCGGCAGAAGGACGTGCCTCTCCTTCTCCTTTTATTGCCACTTCGGCAGAAAGGGAATACCAACTACTCTTTGTTTCCCCTTCAAAGCCATTGCTGGTAAGTCTGTAACCAAAATTCTCTCCATCACTATAGGAAGAACCGACGGAAATAATACGTTCATCCCGTCCCAGTGCTTCCTCGGCAACAGCTTTAGCCAACGCAATCTTATCATCCGGCTGAATAGAAGAGAATTTAGGATCCAGAAGTTTCAAATCCGGTTTTCCCCCTTTATAATAGCGGGAAGCATCCGGCAATACACGAGCCTCGTCTTTTGCTAAATAACGCGTAGATTCGATACCGTTCGTTATAAATGTTTCCAGTTCTTTCTTGTCCAGACGATTGGTAGAATAAGTTCCATAGCGTCCGTCTACATATAAGAAGATAGTCAATCCGTTCTCTGAGGCTTGCTGCAAACGATCCATTTTGGCGTCGCGCAGTTCAAAAGAAGTGTTAGAACCGGAATAAAGGTTCACTTTTGCTTCCTGGCAACCGTTCTTTAAGGCATAATCCATTGCCCATTGAGCCAGTTTTTTATTGTTGTCTGATATCATAAGAGTTGAAAGTTGAGAGTTGAAAGTTGAAAGTTAGACAGAACTTCTGTCCGATGCTTCGACTTACAACTTTTGTTTCTTTTTATGTTTTAGTTTTCTCCTCCAACGGTCAGTTTACTAACCAATGCCGAAGGCATTCCACAGGTTACGGGACAAGACTGTCCGTCTTTGCCACAAGTCCAGGTACCATTATCAATCTTATCATTATCAGCCACCATTGTGATGTCTGCCAATGCTTTCGGACCGTTACCGATAATGTTAATATCCTTAATAGGTTGTGTCAGCTTTCCGTTTTCAATCAGATATCCCGATTTTACAAAGAAAGTAAAGTCACCCGCACCGATTTGCACCTGTCCGTTTGTAAACTGATCGACGAAGATTCCCTGTTTCACAGAAGCAATAATATCCTCTTCTTTCATATTTCCCGGTTCCATATACGTAGCACGCATACGCGGAATAGGTACATTACGGAATGTTTCCCGACGTCCGTTACCGGTAGGTGCAATGCCATAATGCCTGGCACTGATACGGTCGTGCATATAGCTTGTCAAAACCCCTTTCTTCACCAGATAGGTTTTCTGCCCGTCCACTCCCTCGTCATCGAAGTTTACAGAACCGCGATTAAACGGAATCGTACCGTCATCAATTACAGAGATGTGCTCATTGCATACTTTCTTATTCAACTGATCAGAGAAAATAGAAACATTTTTACGATTAAAATCAGCTTCAAATGCATGCCCGATAGCCTCATGCAACAAAATACCGGAACCGCCTGCCCCCATTACCACAGGCATCTCACCCCCTTTAGGTTTTATAGCCTTAAATAAAATGGCAGTATTATCCACCGCTTCACGTGCCAGTATTTCTACCAGATCATCCGAAAGGAATTCAAAACCTTTGCGATAAGCACGGGCGGCATAACTATTTTCCATTCTACCATTCTCTTCCATAATACAAACAGCACCCAGTGTCACCATCGGACGATAATCATAATACATCACCCCTTCACTATTACAGAAAAGAATATGAGAGGTCGTATCACTTTGGTTCGCCATTACTTTGGACACCCGTTTATCCAATGAGAATATCTTATCATTCAGTTTCTGCAAATAAGGCATCTTATCTTTCAAACTGACTTCTTCCCAAGAAGTAGTTACGGAATAATAATTTTTCTTCAAAGTCTTTGCCTTCAAGCCTACCGGCCCCGCCTTTTTGTTTCCGGAAGCAATCCGGGCCGCCGTACGTGCGGCATTCAGCATATCATCGAGCGTCACATTTTCCACATAAGCATATCCGCTCTGGTCACCGGCAAGAACACGAACTCCCATACCGAAATCGATATACGAATTGCAGCTGTTCACCGCTCCGTCTTTCAATCCGATAACATTAGTAAAGGTATGTTCAAAGAAAAGATCGGCATAGTCTCCTCCCTTTTCAAGAGCGGCAGCCAATACCTTTCTCATATTTTCTTCACTCACTCCAAAATGGTTCATAGCCGATAAAAGAGCAGCTTTCTGATCGCCTCCCCCCATGGCTCCTTTTGCCGACGAAGGCATGGCAAGCACCGAACCGGCTGCCAGTGAGCCGAGTAATGCCATTCCTCCTGTTCTCAAGAAATTTCGTCTGTCCATATGTTTTTATTAATCAAGATTTTTTAGTCAACAAGCTTTCCAATTCTTCGGCATTGAGGCGAAGATAAAATTGGCCGCGATAAGCCACAGAAATAGCGCCGGTTTCTTCAGACACAATAATGGCATGTGCATCCGACTCCTGAGAAATTCCCATCGCAGCCCGATGGCGCAGTCCCAATTCCTTGGGAATATCCAAATTGTGCGAAACAGGCAATATACAACCTGCCGCTTTTATACGCTTTTTACTGATTACCATTGCCCCATCATGCAACGGGCTGTTTTTAAAAAAGATATTCTCTATCAAGCGCTGGTTTACATTGGCATTTATCAATTCACCAGTGCGGACAATATTATCCAAAGGCACATTATGTTCAATCACAATCAAAGCACCTACCTTCTGTTTTCCCATACTGATACATGCCATTACCACAGGCATAATATCTTCATGTTCCAAAGATTCTTTCTTATTTCCGGTGAAGAAACGGGCCAGAGCGCTGACATGCTGATGTGAACCCAATGTAAACAAGAAACGCCGTATTTCATCCTGAAACAATACAATCAAGGCCAACACACCCACATTCATCAATGTATTGAAAATAGAACCCAAAAGCTTCATTTCCAATACCTGAGTCACCACCAGCCATATCAAAATAAAAACCAGAATACCAGTAAAAACTTTGATAGAACCGGAAGCCTTCATCAACTTATAGACGTAATACAGCAGGAAAGCAACCAACAGAATATCAATGAAATCTTTTATACCGAATTCAAAAAACATCCCCGCAGCCATAGCTATTATTTGATATTCTCCCATAAACGCATTCAGAATTTATAACCGACTATTTTCTCTACCATCTTTACAGCCTCCACAGCTTCGCGCACATCATGCACCCGGATAATATCAGCCCCTTTCATCAAGGCTATCGTATCCAATACGGTAGTCCCATTCAACGCTTCCTGAGGAGTACTTCCAAACAGACGATAGATCATTGACTTTCTGGATATCCCAACCAATAAAGGCAGTTCGAACACTTTAAACTCCTCGAGATGTGCCATCAGTTCATAATTATGCTCCAATGTTTTCCCAAATCCGAAACCGGGGTCAAGAACAATGTCTTTCACTCCCAAATCACGCAATTGCTGTATTTTCTTTGCAAAATACATAAATATCTCTTTCAGAAGATTATCGTAATGTGGCTCCGCCTGCATGCTCTGTGGTGTGCCTTGCATATGCATCATGATGTAGGGTACCCCCAGACGGGCTACGGTTTCAAACATTTCCGAATCCATTTCACCGGCAGCAATATCATTAATAATGGCAACGCCATACTCTTTCACACACCACTCTGCCACATCAGCCCGGAAAGTATCTACCGAAATGATGGCATCCGGATGATTTCGTTTCAGAATCTCCAAGCCCATTCGTAAACGATGCATTTCCTCTTTCGAAGAGATATTCTCCGCATTCTGCCGGGAAGAGTAAGCACCAATATCGATTATAGAAGCACCTTCGCTCAATATTTGTTGCGCACGCTGCGCAATATCCGCTTCAGTCTGCATCCGGCTGCCGGCATAAAAAGAGTCTGGAGTAACATTCAGAATTCCCATCACTTGAGGGACAGAGAGATCGAGCAACTGCCCGTTAACATTCAAATATCTATGTACTAATGAGTTCATTAATCTCTTTGTTTCTGTTAGATTTATTGCAAATGTAGAGAAAAAAAGCAAGTTACCATGCATCATTGCAAGAAATAAACGTATATTTGCACACACCCCCAACTAAATAAAGACTATTGAGATGAAAGATCTTCCATATATAACAATAGGCAGATTTTCTGTACTATTCATTATACTGCTGCTAAGTACTACCACAATCGCCCAGAACAGGGAAATGAAAGAGTACAACGTAGATAGTACACTTTATGTATACTACCAGCAATGTAAGGCAAATATCCAATCACCGATCGTTTTGCCCATGTCCGATACCTTGTTTACGATGGCCCAAACCAAATCCGACCCAAGGATGCAAGCCGTTGCACTCTCTACAAAGCTCGATTATTATTACTTCAAAGGACAGGAAGACAGTATTATTGCATGGGTAGAGCGCGTAAAAAAATTCGCACAAGAGACAGAGCAATCCAAATATTATTATTTCGCCTGGGGAAAACGATTAATTCTATTTTATATCAAAAACGGAAAATTCAATACAGCTCTTTATGAAGCTCAAAATATGCTGAGAGAAGCACAGCAAGAAGATAATAAAGAAGGAATTGCCTATTGTTATGATTGTATCGGTGATATATACATTCTGAAAAGACTCAGACAGCAAGCAATCGACGCCAAACTAAAGGCTATCGAAATAATAGAAACATACCATTTGAACGCCTATAATCTACATAGTAAATACATGTCGGTAGCTAAGTTGTACAATGACATGCTACAACCGCAAAAAGCTAACGACATAATAAAAAAAGCGGAAAAGCTCGTACATAACAACAACCAGGCATTCGAACAAAAATTACAGTATGTAGCCTACTATTTAAGGGTTAACCAATTGGAAAAAGCTCAAAAAGCCCTTGAAGAAGCGGAAGAACTCTTTAAGCATGACAAAACACTAATCAACAGGCAAAAGAATTTAATAGTTTCCCGAGAAAGTTATTACAAACAAACCAAACAGTATCAAAAAGCACTGCAAGCTTTAGAAGAACAGGAAAAACTTGCGGCCGAGATGGGAGAAACACAACTGGGTCTGGAAGTTAAAATGAGAAAAGGGCAAACCTATTATTGGATGAGACAAAAGGATCTGGCAGCCGATTATCTGTATGACTATATCAATCTGGCAGACTCAATAAATAATATAAACGAGCAGGCGGCCATTACTGAGTTTTCTTCACTTCTAAATTTTGAAAAGATTAAAATCGAAAAAAAAGAACTGGAGCTAAAAGCGAAAGAAGCCGAATTAAAACACAACCGCAGCTTCATCCTACTATTGGTGAGTACTCTTTTCATCGTGTTTATTCTGTTCTATAGAGAATTCTACTTGAACAAAAAATTGAAACACTCCAAAAAGTTGCTTCTTATCAAAAACCAAGAGTTGACAGAATCAGAAAACAATCTGCGCAAAGCACGGGATAAGGCAGAAAAAGCCAGCAATATGAAAACCTCGTTCATCCGCAACATGACACATGAAATACGAACTCCGCTCAACTCTATCGTAGGGTTCTCCCAAGTTATTTCCAGCCAGTTCAAGAAGGACGATGAAACACATGAGTTTGCCAATCTGATAGAAAAAAACAGTGACAAACTATTAAAATTGATAGATGATGTATTAGAACTATCAGATTTAGAATCGAGCGAAGACATGGAGCTTGAAAGCACCAATATTCATATTTGTTGTGAACAAGCTCTTTCCAAAATCCAACCTTATATATCAAAGGATGTCAGCCTTGAATTCCATCCGGGGAACAGCGAACTCTTTATCCATACGAATAAAGAAGCCGTATCCAAAATACTCTTCAATTTACTACATAACGCCGCCAAATTCACAGAGAAAGGAAAGATCACACTTGCGTACTCTTTATCGGAAGCAAAAGATCAGATTTCCATCAGCGTTACGGATACAGGCATAGGCATACCTGCCGATAAACAAGAAATAATATTCGAGCGCTTCACTAAAGTGAGCAATTTCTCACAAGGGTGCGGACTCGGACTCGCACTCAGCAAGCTATTAGCCCAAAAGTTAGGGGGAAATCTCGTAATAGACAAAACAAACAAAACAGGAAGCCGTTTCGTTTTAACTCTTCCCGTGCAATAATATTATTTTCAAGTTTATCGAATGGTATTAAATATAAAATTCCTGGTGATATGGATTATAATCCAACGATAAAAAGCCCGATCTGTTTTATTTCTTCATCAACTTCATATCATAATCAAAGTTTTTTCTGTAAATCTGTATATGACTTATAACCTCTTATAATAAAGAAGATTAGAAAGATTACCTCTTTATTGGGTAATGATTTAGCAACTGTCCGTATTGCTGCGGTTTGCTCTACTTTACTTGTTCAAGTAACTCTTACAGATGCAAATGTATAAAAAAGAGAGCAGATAAGAAGAATAAATCATATCTTTCTTTCCGTCCACTTTCTTTTCATTGGCATATCAACATACAAACAGCAATCGTCTGTCCTGCTGGAGCAACACACCTTGTATCTGGAGTTACAATTCTTCTATGAAATGCTTGTCGGATTCATCCCAATATTTCCTGTACACGAAGTCCTTGTCGCCGTTTAGGTTCAACTGATACATCCTGAATATCACGGGGAAATTCTTGGGCTGCCATAGTTCTTCATAGGAATAGCGATACACCATGCCGACTTTGCGCATCACATTTCCGCTTCTTGGATTGTCCCTGTCGTGCGTAGCCGTGATGTAGGGCAGACCGTCTTTTCGCACTTGCTCGATAACGGCTTCGCCTGCTTCGGTCGCTATTCCCCTATGCCAAAACTCCCTGCGAAGTCCGTAACCGAAATCGTGGTGTTCTTCCATATCGACTTTTATATAGCCTATCGGGAAATCATCACTTTTCAGGCAGATGGCGTAGGCGTATGCCTGCGGCTGTCCGTATTTTGCCGCATACCTTTCCTCATAGAAACGCTCGGTTTCGCCAATGTCTTTCACAGGATACCAAGGCAGAAACTTGTTTGTTTCTTCATCCTTTAGTATCAGAAAGAGAGCTTCAATATCTTTTTTCGTGAATTTCCTTAAAATCAGACGCTCTGTCTTTAATGTCGGTGTATTCATTCTTATATTGATTATATCCATACATTGTTTTTTGTTTAATACAAAAATACTTGTTTTTGATGATAATTCATTATCAGCGGATAATTTTCTTTGTACTGTTTTTTTGAGCACATCCTATATATTCAGCCCTTTATCCTGTTTTGTAGGGGAAATGCCCAAACCGTTTCTCCATTCATTCGCTTTCTGCCTGAACCATTGCACAAGCGGAATGTCATTCACATATATGTGGTAGTGTCCTTTTCTGTTCTTGTCCTCTCCAAACGAAAAAGCCGCATTCTCGTCACGGAACTTTCTGTTGAACTCTGGAGAATAGAAATCCCCTTTCAAACTAACTTTCTTCAACTTGCACAACTCTTGGACTACCCTTTCAGAGAAATTCAAAGTATTTCGGCAAAAGTCTATCAGTGGTAATAGCTTCTCCACATAAGGGAAGTACCGCTGTATCTTGTCCATATACTCGTTGAACTTGGCGCGTTCTTCCCTATGTTTACGCTCCATTGTTTCTATATGCCGTACCAATTCTTCGTTCTGATTTTCAAGTGCTGATATGTGTTGTTGCAATTCCTCCCTTTCCGCTTTCAGCTTATTGCTGCCAAAAAGAGAACCCACTTTTGCCACGATAGCGGTCTTGGCTTCTGTCTTGGCGGCTTCCAGCTTCTCCGACTTGATTTCTTTCCTCACATCGTCAAGCTGTTGTTCTGCCTGCCGCTGTTCCGTTTGCAGTTGCTGCACGTTGGCTTCCAGTTCCCCTGTCCGGCGTTTCAGGTCACGGTAGTATTGGGCGGTGGTGACGTGGCGTGCTTCTGAACCGCGAACGCCACGCTGCAAACCGTATTTCGCCATTGCTTCGGCATAGCTGTCGTGATAGGAAACCAGTTTCTCACGGGTCAGCACGTCATCGGCACACAGGCGCACGGTGTCGGCTTTCTTGCGGTATTGGCGTTTGCCGTCCGCCTGCTTCTTCCTTGCCTTTCTGCGTTCGCCCGTCACTATAGGCACGACTGTGGCGTGGATGTGCGGCGTGTGTTCGTCCATGTGCAGGACTGCCGAAGCGGTGTTCTCCCGTCCGAAAGTACGGTACAGCCGTTGCAGGTTGTCGGCGCACCACTCGTCCAGCCTGCCTTCTTCCTGCACTCGCATCAGGTCTTCGTGCGTGCCCGACAATACGATGCGGATTGCCCTTACTTGGTCGGCGGTTATCTTGCGCCTAATGCCTGCCGTGCGTATGCGGTGGCTTATCGCTTCGGTGCGGTCGGTCACACCGTCGGGGAACTCCACCAGTTCTCGGTTGAGGTGGGTGCGTGTGGGGTCGGCATTCTTGGGGACGGTCTTGCGTTCGATGTGGTCGGATGCGCCCGTGTCCGCCGAGCCTTTCGCCTTGTTGATTTGGATGCTTATATATCCCATGCTTGTTCTGTTTTTTAGGTTTGTAAATCGGTTGTCATTGTCTGCCTGCTACGCTCATGCCGCATGGCAAGCGGGGGTGTCCAGAGGGGTGCAACCCCGTTGGCTTATTGGGGCATTTTTAGCGGTGCATGGCACTGCGTGAAGAAAATGCCCTAATAAGCTATGGCTTTTCTGTTCCTTAAAAGCCTGCGGAAGTGTCGGTAGGTTATCGGCGGTCTCTTTCTTTGCTCCGATGCAATGTGCTTTTCCTTGCAGGTCGGACATCCGACCGTCCGGCCTGCGGATAGTGATTTTCACCTCCGCTACTTTTCCGGCAGGCTTATTAGTGGATAAAAATCCGATGAATTGATGATTGGTGTATGCAATATATTTATTACCAACGCAATAGGCATTCATCATCGTTTCATCAAACCGCTCGCCAAAAGAGAAATGATGCAAGATGCGGTGCGTCCTTTCTCTTTTCATCAGCCATATCCTTTTGTTGAAAGGTTGATGAAGGTGTAAGTTGCTGTTTTTCTTGTTGTTTATATATACTTTCATCATTTCATCAAAATATCATAGAGTTTCCAACTGTGCTTTGCTTACCGTGTAGTAGCGTCCAATCTTCCTGACGGGCGAGTAATGACATTCACGGTTGTAGTCGTACTGGTAGGTAGTATAGGAAAGCGAGTTGGATGCAGGTGTCAGCTTCCATATTTCCTGTACCACTTTCCGAACTTGCGGTTTCTCCGCCTTGACTTGCGAGCAGACGAGCAACGGGACAATATCATTCAGACAGAACGAGACAGACCCGACACCCATGCTTGCCATGATGTCAAGCAACAGTTCCGCCATTTCTATCTCCAAACGGTTGCGGTTGCTGCGGATTATCTTCCGCAAGGCTTCCGTGTGCAGCAACTTCGGATTGAACCACATGCGGCTTTCCTTTTCGGTGGAAAGCGTCCGATGTGCAAGGAAGTGCAGGAAAGCGGGGATTTCGGCTTTCAACTTATGCAGGAAGTCGGTATCGTCATTCTGTAACGGCACAATCTTCCGCACCCAATAGCGTGTCTCGCCTGCATCGATGATAACGGGCAGGTGTTCGTTGTTGGAGCACAGCACGAACTTGGCGAAGAAGCCTATCTCGTCACGGTCTTTGCCTTTGGCTTCCACCTTGTAGGAAAGCGTGGTGCTCAGGTTCTTCAACCGCTCGCTGTCCTCACGGCGGTTGAGCAGCACCTCGTCCACCATGATGAGCAGCTTGCCAGCCCAGTCGGAATTGAACTGGCTTCGGAAGTCCTCGTTGGTGTTGAATGTCACATTGTTTTGGAAGATGGATTTCAGGAAGTTCAGGAACGTGCTTTTGCCCGTGTTGCGTTCTTCCGACACGAGAAGCAGGATGGGTAACTTCTGAACAGGGTAAAGGTAGAGCAACTGCAAGTAGTCCATTCCCAACTCGTATTGCTCGCCGAAGATATGTTCCACCAATGAACGGATGCAGGGGAAATCACCCTGCACGGGAACATGGCTTATCGGCTCGTACAGGTTAAGGAACTTGCCGATTACGGGCTTATAGTCCACATGGGCAGGTACGGTGCAGAAACCGTCATACTTCGGCACGGTCGCCATGTAGTCCTTGCCGTAGTCCTGCCGCAAGGTTTCGGCATTCCATGCAATACGTTTCTTCACACAACCGCCGTCCATTCGGGGCTGGTTCACAATCTTGTAGAGGGTAGTCCCCACACGGATGAATTCTTCTTTTTCTGCCATAGGCTTTGCTGGGTTTTATGCCGCCGACAAACAATCTCGGCAACAGGTTTAACATCGGGGCAAAGCTACGGCATAAAGATTAAAACACTGATACGCAAATCTATGCAGAACGAAGCAATCGAAACGGAGGGATAAGAAAATGCAGATTATGTAGGTTCTTATGTTTTTGTTGCCGAGAAAAATAAATACCTTTGCTTCCATATAAACCCAAAAAAGTCATACATGGATAGCCATATTATAATTCGGGAATATTGTCCGACTGACAGGAATGACGTAATGAATTTGATAAGATTAAACATTCCGAAGTATTTCGCCGTGAAAGAAGAAGCAGATTTAGGCAGGTATTTAGATGAAGAAGTAGAGCTTTACTATGTCCTGCTATTTGCTGGAATGATTGTAGGTTGTGGAGGAATAAATTTTGCGGATAACATGACGACAGGAAAAATAAGTTGGGATATTGTTCATCCTGCTTATCAAGGAAAATCGTTGGGGACAAAATTGCTCAACCATAGGATAGAAAAACTTAGAAATATCAGTAGCATAAAGAAAATAATAGTACGCACATCGCAATTGGTTTATAAGTTTTACGAAAAACAGGGGTTTGTTCTGCTTGAGGTTAAAAAAGATTATTGGGCGGACGGCTTGGATATGTATAAGATGGAATACAAAGGTATTCTATAGCCAGCCCGAAAAAGGTTTTCCCGTTTTCGGGCTGACGTAAGTGCATCAGTTAGTCTATACATCAATACGCACTAACATTCATAAGCACTACCACGTATGAATGTCCATAGGAGTTGCTTTTCTTTTCGTAAGCACAACCTCTCCAGCAGGGCATTGCGTACTCTTTCGGCATTAGGCGTGCCGATACGGAAAGCGAGTGCCACGACCATTGGCAGAGCGTACACGTCCACGCCGTAACCGTTGGGCTGCTTAATACATCTTTCCACCTCGCAAGATTGCAACACTCCGCTTTTATATACGGCTTTGACAGTGGTACGGAGTGTCGGGGCGATTACCCCGAACAACTCCAACAGTTCCGCTTCGCTCATCCATAGGTTGGCGGTATCGGACGGTACGGTTACTTTACCGTATTCATCCATTATAATCGTTTCACGCTTCATAGTCCTGCCATTTTTACGTTTCCGAAAGACTTGCTCAGTTTGTCGCCCAGCATTGTAAGGTCGTTGTCAAGTTTCTGAACGGTTATCTTCGCATAGATTTGGGTGGTTTCTATGTTCGTATGCCCCAAAATGCGGCTCACGCTTTCAATCGGCATACCCTTGCAGAGAGCCAGAGTTGCAAACCCGTGTCTTGCGCAATGGAAACTGATTTTCTTCGTTATGCCACATTCCTTTATCATCTTGCCCATCCGTTTACAGACAGACCAATAATTGAGGTTAGGAAATATAAGGTTGTTTTCTTGGAAAGGCTTGTAGCGTTCGATTATCTGCAAGGGAATGTTCAACAGCTTTACTTGGAACGGCACACCCGTCTTGTGTCGCTTGGAGATAATCCATTTCTCTCCGTTTACCTCCACAATTTGGTCGTTGCTCAGTTCCTTGATGTCCACGAACGACAAGGCAGTAAAGCTGGCAAAAACAAAAATATCACGGAGGTAGGAGTTCTTGGGGTCTTTGAACTGAAATTCCATCAGTGTTTTCAACTCATCTTCTGTCAGGTATTCACGTTCCTTTGTGTTAGGGCTTATGTGGAACTGGGCAAACGGATTTCTCGGTATGTGTCCGTTGAAGTGCGCCCGCATCACCACACCTTTCAGCCACATGCAGTTTTCCCATATCGAACCGTTGTGTAATCCTGCTTCATTGGAAAGAAAGATAGCGAACTCCTTGATGAAGTCGGGGGTCAGCTCCTGCATGGACATATCGTTCCGCTTATAGCGCGACTTGATGAATGCCGCCACATGGTTTCTTGCCCGTACCCTTGCCATATAGGTAGCCCTTACCCTGTCTTTCCCGACACGTTTCTTGAACACCTCGTTTTCCTTGTCGAAAGCACCGAGTAGCGTTTCATACTCACCACCCAAGCCTTGATAGGCATTGCGTACCATTTCAGCCGTGACATAAGCCTCACGGTCGGATATGCGCTGGTAGTACTTGATGATTTGAGCCTTGATGTTGTAGAGCGCAAGGTTGGTGTCCCTCGCTTCCACGCTCTTGCCTTTCGCCTTGTTGCCTTTGGCGTCCCATAGCTCTTTGCGGATAGTCCGCTTGCAACTGAACTGCGCCACCGTCCCGTTAATCGTTACTCATCCCATAATAGGGACAATACCGTTCTTCTCCTTGCTGCCGTTCACATAGAACAACACTTTGAATGTGCTTCTTGCCATACTCGTTTCTTTTTGGTTGCAAAACTATAAATCAACGAGTTACCCCTTGATAAGTAAACCTGCGCAGAACGACGCAAACAGAACGGAGAGTGTTAAATCCGCATTTCCATCGGGTAATGATTTGAAAACCATTCTTTCGCTGCAATCCGCTTTAAGGCGGTTTCATGCATCTTGCCCAGTTTCCGCAATTTGCCTCTAACTTCTTAATATTCAAATTCTACTGCGCTAATTTGCGCCTTTTACGAGGTTATTCCACAGAATTTGTGTAAGTTTGCCCGCGTCTTTCAATTATAAAAACATGGAAATTTCTACCCTTTATCAAATATTTCTAAACTGTGGTACAGTAACCACCGACAGTAGAAACTGTCCGAAAGGTTCTTTATTCATTGCGCTCAAAGGTGACTCATTTAATGGCAATGCTTTCGCTGCACAAGCCTTAAATGATGGCTGTGCATATGCAGTCATTGACGAAACAGGCCATAATCCAAAAGATGACGAACGTTATATTCTGGTGGACAACTGTTTGGAAACGTTACAACAGCTTGCTAATTATCACCGTCGCCAATTGGGCACACGCATCATAGGAATTACCGGAACGAATGGTAAAACAACCACCAAAGAATTAATATCCGCAGTATTGTCACAATCCTATCATGTACTTTATACCTTGGGAAACCTGAATAACCACATCGGGGTTCCCACCACTTTGCTACGCTTAAAGGCAGAACACGATCTGGCGGTCATCGAAATGGGTGCCAACCACCCGGGAGAAATTAAATTCTTATCTAATATTGCGGAACCGGATTACGGTATCATTACCAATGTAGGTAAAGCCCATCTGGAAGGATTCGGCTCATTTGAGGGGGTTATAAAAACGAAAGGAGAACTTTATGACTTCTTGCGTAAAAAAGAAAATTCCACTATCTTCATTCATCACGATAATCCCTATCTCATGAATATAGCTTCCGGGCTTAACAAGATTTTTTATGGAAGCGAAGAAAACCTCTATATTAATGGCCGTGTGACCGGAAACTCTCCTTATCTCACTTTTGAATGGAAAGCAGGAAAAGACGGTGAGAAACATGAAGTGCAAACACAGCTTATCGGAGAATACAACTTTCCCAATGCATTAGCCGCCATTACCATCGGGACATTCTTTGGAGTAGAAGCGGATAAAATCAATGAAGCACTTTCTAATTATACCCCTCAAAACAATCGTTCGCAACTTAAGAAGACAGCCGATAATACGCTGATTATCGATGCCTATAATGCAAATCCAACAAGCATGATGGCCGCATTGGAGAACTTCAACCGGATGAAAGTCAAACACAAAATGCTCATATTAGGAGACATGCGTGAGTTAGGTGCAGAAAGCGCAGCAGAACATCAAAAAATAGTAGATTTCATCAAAGAATGCGAATTTGAAAAAGTAATATTGGTCGGCAATCAGTTTACGGCAGCCCGCCATTCTTATCAAACATATGCCAATACCCAAGAACTTATACAAGCACTACAGAATAACACACCCAAAGACCATACTATCCTGATAAAAGGTTCCAATGGAATAAGACTGAGTTCAATAGTAGATTATCTGTAATCTACTATTGAATCTTTATCGATTACCGCTTCAGTATACGGGGGCGCACTACATAATAAGCCACCAGACTTGCCAAGACCGCCCCTGTAGCATTCGCAGCAAAATCCAGCCAATCTCCACCACGATAAGTGGTACAATACTCCTGCAATAGCTCTACACATCCGCTAAACAGCACCGGACAGAAAAACGCCCCTATCCATGCATGCCACATCGGAGCCGGTACTTTTCTATGAGTACGTAAAAACTCGAGCCATAGCATACCGGACATTCCAAAATACATACAAAGATGAACAATCTTATCAATGTTCGGTATCTTGCTCAGTTCAGTTGAAGGCGGTTTAAAAAACGATAAATAGATAACCGTCAGAATAATTATTATAGAAACAGGATATTTCTTAATATAGTAAAGCATATCTAAATAAATTACAGATGAGTGGCAAATATAAGGAACATTTTCTATATTTGCATGTTTTAGATAAAAAACATATCGAATTGTAAGATAAAAAAGCTTTTATGACGAAAAATGACAGGGCGAATTTTGGTAGTAAGTTAGGTGTAATACTTGCCTCTGCAGGCTCAGCCGTAGGATTAGGTAACATCTGGAGATTTCCATATGAAACCGGCAATCATGGCGGCGCCGCCTTTATCATTATTTATCTGGGATGTATCCTTTTATTGGGTATGCCTATCATGGTATCCGAATTCCTTATCGGCCGGCATTCACGTGCCAATACGGCAAGAGCTTATCAGAAGTTAGCTCCGGGCACTCATTGGCGTTGGGTGGGCCGGATGGGTGTACTGGCGGGATTTCTTATTCTCAGTTACTATTCGGTAGTAGCCGGCTGGACACTTGAATACATTATCGAAGCGGTAACCAATCGTTTTGCAGGAAAAACGCCCGATGAGTTCATTTCTTCTTTCCAAGCTTTTTCAAGTAGCCCTTGGCGACCGATACTGTGGTTGACCCTATTTCTATTAGGAACTCATTTCATCATAGTGAAAGGCGTCGAGAAAGGAATTGAAAAATCATCTAAAATAATGATGCCCCTACTATTTATCATTATTCTTATTCTGGTAGTATGTTCGGTTTCTTTGCCGGGTGCAAACAAAGGGATCGAGTTTCTGCTAAAACCGGATTTCAGCAAAGTAAACGGGAATGTATTCCTAAGCGCCATGGGGCAAGCTTTCTTCTCCCTTAGTCTGGGCATGGGGTGTCTCTGTACTTATGCTTCCTATTTCAGCAAAGAGACCAATCTGACAAAAACAGCTTTCAGTGTAGGAATCATCGATACGCTGGTGGCAATCCTGGCCGGCTTTATTATTTTCCCAGCAGCTTTTTCTGTAGGCATACAGCCTGATGCCGGGCCAAGTCTCATCTTTATTACTCTGCCCAATGTGTTCCAACAGGCATTTAGCGGCATCCCGATATTAGCATATATCTTTTCAGTGATGTTTTATGTATTGCTCGCCGTAGCAGCACTTACATCGACCATTTCCATGCACGAGGTAGTTACCGCTTATTTGCATGAAGAGTTTAAATTCACGAGAAAACGTGCAGCACAACTGGTTACAGGCGGATGTATTTTCTTAGGTATATTTTGCTCGCTCTCACTCGGAGTGACTAAAAACATCACCGTATTCGGATTGGGTATGTTCGACTTATTCGACTTTGTCACTGCCAAAATCATGTTGCCTCTCGGCGGGTTATGCGTTTCCATATTCACCGGATGGTATCTCGACAAGAAAATCGTATGGAGCGAGATAACCAATAACGGTTCGCTCAAAATACCGGTTTATAAACTTATCATTTTTATATTGAAATATATTGCACCTATAGCAATTTCCTGTATCTTTATCAACGAACTGGGATTGCTTAAATAACATGTGGAAAGATTTCTTTTATTTTTCTCGTACCGAACGGCAAGGTATTTTAATACTTACCATACTGATCACTTTAGTTTGTACCATCTCGTGGTTCATGCCGGCGAGGGACACCGAAATAAAAGACAATCCGGAATCCGAAAAAGAATATGAAACGTTCATTACATCCATAAAAAAACGGGAGCACTCCCCCAAAAGTGACAATGCTGATCACTTTTCCCAAAAGCATAAAATCGTATTGGCTTCTTTCGATCCCAACACTGCCGATTCCAGTACATTTCTAAGTCTCGGACTCCCTTCATGGATGGCCGGCAATATCCTCCGTTACCGGGCAAAAGGAGGGAATTTCCGTAAGCCGGAAGATCTTCGCAAAATATACGGACTGACAGAAAAACAGTATAAGACTCTTTTACCTTATATTTCTATATCCACAGCAGAAAAACATAGAGTCAAGGATACCATCCGGTTATTAACCCACAAAAAAGCACAGGATTCTCTGCAATATTACAAATACCCGACAGGAACCGTAATCGATTTAAATCAATCCGATACCATCGAATTTAAAAAGATACCCGGTATAGGCAGTGCTATCGCCCGTATGATCGTAGGATACAGAAAACAGTTGGGAGGCTTCTATAAAGTAGAACAGTTACAGGATATACATTTGCCCGTGGACAAGCTATGCACTTGGTTCTCTGTAGAGGAAGGAGGCACTCTCCGGATGAACCTCAACAAAACCGGGATAGAACGTCTGAAAGCCCACCCTTATATCAACTTTTACCAGGCAAAAGCCATCGTCGAGTATCGCAGGAAGAAAGGAAAAATACAAAATCTGGATCAGCTGAAGCTCTATGAAGAATTCTCCGAAAAAGATCTGGAACGAATATCGCCTTATGTCTGTTTTGAATAAAAAAAGATGCATCCTTATCACACTAGATAAGAATGCATCACACACAAACAAAACAAACACTCTACGTACCATCTTCACAGACTTCTGTAGAGAAGCGATATAAAGATACGGCTAATTAGTTAATAATGAACTATACATTAGCCGTTTGGTATCTTTTTTTCAGAATTTCGTTCAACTTATTAACAGTTATTAATTATTCCATCTATTATATGGACTGTCCGATCGGTTATCCGAGCCAAACTCTCATCGTGTGTCACAATAACAAATGTCTGCCCTAACTGGTCACGAAGTTTAAAAAACAATTGGTGCAACTCCTCTTTATTATGTGTATCCAAACTACCGGAAGGTTCATCCGCCAATATCACTGCCGGATTATTGATAAGGGCACGGGACACGGCCACCCGTTGTTTTTCTCCACCGGAGAGTTCATTCGGTTTATGTGAAGCCCGCTCTGCAAGTCCCATAAAGCTCAATATCTCCAATGCACGAGCAGTAGCTTCCTTGGATGAAGTGCCGGCAATCAAAGCTGGAATCATTACATTTTCCAACGCAGTAAACTCCGGAAGTAATTGATGAAATTGAAAAACGAAACCGACGTGCTTGTTTCTAAAGGCAGAAAGTTCTTTTTCTTTCATTTTACTGACTTTGGTTCCATCTATATAGACATTACCGTTATCCGGTTCATCGAGCGTACCCATAATTTGCAACAAGGTAGTTTTACCAGCTCCACTCGGCCCGACAATGCTGACAACCTCCCCTTTATTTATTTCCAAATCAATACCTTTCAAGACTTGCAATGATCCGAAATTCTTTGTGATTCCCTCTAATCTTATCATAAGAATAATGTAATTAATAATAATGTGCCAATGAATAATGTGCCAATGTGCCAATTACCATGCGGCATGTTTGCCATTGCGCAGCCAATTGGCACATTGGCATATTGGCACATTGGCACATTATTCATTGGCACATTATTCTACAATCGTTTTATAACATATTCTGCTAAATAACAGCCAAATACAGCAGGCATATAGCTCACTGTACCACAAGTAGACTTCTTATTCATTTCATCATCAGTCAATAATACAGCTTTCGGATCGGCTTGTTCCGTACTGAATACTACCGGTACTTTCCGTTTTACCCCCATCTTCTGTAAACGCTTGCGCACGGCCTTACTCAATCCGCAATGGTATGTATCCCAAAGATCGGCGAAACGAACTTGGGTTATATCGCTCTTCGCACCGGCTCCCATGCTCGACACTATTTTAATACGTCTTTGCAAAGCATGATAGATAAGATAACATTTCGGACTTAAAGTATCTATTGCATCAACAATAAAATCATATTCATCAGCGTCCAGCAAATCCGGAATATTCTCATCCTTCAAAAAGACAGGTAATACCTTCAACTCCAGATCCGGATTGATATCCTTAAATCTCGCTTCCAAAACATCAGCCTTAAACATTCCCAA
Organism: Bacteroides sp. CAG:189; assembly: GCF_000432295.1. Classification (NCBI taxonomy): domain Bacteria; kingdom Pseudomonadati; phylum Bacteroidota; class Bacteroidia; order Bacteroidales; family Bacteroidaceae; genus Bacteroides; species Bacteroides sp. CAG:189. The sequence continues at coordinate 59,056 of NZ_HF991053.1, read as the reverse complement.
GGTAGAATACATCGCAGGCAACTGCCGGTTTAAATTGGTAATTTGCACCGTATCTGCATCGACAATGGTCATCCGTCCCACACCGGCACGGCAAATCATTTCGGCAGCATAGGCGCCGACTCCGCCCAAACCGACCACAAGTACATGAGCAGATTGTAAACGAGCCATTTTATCTTCACCCAACAAAAGCTCCGTTCTTTGTTTCCAATTTATCATTAACTCTTCTTTAACCATTTATAGAACCATTTACCCACTTTCTCATAATGCTGCGACTCATTGCTTCCACGCGGATTGGAAAAAGAGAGTGCCTCCTGAGGTTCACCCAACTGATCCGGGTATAAAATAATAAGACTATTATTGGAGAAATATTTTCCAAGTTGTGCCGGCAGTTTCTCAAAAGCCGTATCATAAGAGATTGAACCACGCCGTGCGCTGATTATAACCAGCAGATGATCGTAGTTCACTTGTCCTGTGAGCAATAACAAATCGTCCCAATCATCCAAATGAGAAAAGTCGGTCATCGTCAACCCATATTTATTCTTTACCAACTGCTGTAAATATCCCAAGGTCTGTTCGTTCGCAAAAAAATGTGCCCGGCACCCTAAAATACTTGCCATACGGCAGAAGTGACCGACCCATTTCTGAAAGCCGGCCTCATACTCCGCTTTAGGGGGAACAGCTATGATAATACGTCGCAAAGTATTTACCGGCATGAGGAATTTCGCTATCATTACCTCCCGATGCAAACCTTTCAATAAGCTGTCTGCCAGATTTCCAAAAAAAGAATCTACAATGTTAACCTTACGGTGCAATCCGATAATCACATCTGTCACCTCATATTCCTTGGCAGTATGAATAATACCGGAAGCAATATTCAAATCATACCTGCTAATCTGCGTCAAAGAAACATCTGCCGACGCCGCTATCATGGCCGCGCGTTCCAGATTCCTCTTCCCTCTCGACTCCGACTGCTCGGAACTACTGTTATCATTGATAACATTCAGTGCCATCAGGTTGTTCCTTTGTTTAGAATCACGAATGACCAGAGACAGATTTATCAATTCTTCGATTGTTTCCGGATTTGCCACCGGTATCAAAATCTTCTCCGGAATATTTTTCTTATCCTCCGCATCCAGTTGTGCTTCATTCATTGCCAATTTACGCGCCGCTCTTTCCGTTGCAAACGAACTGATGATACAAGTGAACAAGATCAGGACTATCGTACCGTTCAGCACATCTTCATTCAACAATCGCTCTCCACTGGGAAGAATAATATTATACCCCACCAATACGGCTGCCAAAGTTGCGGCCGCCTGGGCATTACTTAGACCGAACATCAGTTCACGTTCGATCGCTTTCATCTTGTATATTTTTTGGGTAAGCCACGAAGCGATCCACTTGCTGGCCAAAGCTACCGTAGTCATCACCACAGCCACCTTTAACGCATCTCCGTGTCCGAAAAGTATCTTAATATCGATCAACATTCCCACCCCGATCAAGAAATAAGGAATAAACAAAGCATTCCCTACAAACTCAAGGTGATTCATCAACGGTGAGACATGCGGTATGAGACGGTTCAAGACCAATCCGGCAAGGAACGCTCCCAAAATGCCTTCCATCCCGACAAATTCCATCAATCCTGCTCCAAGAAATACCATGGCAAGAACGAAAATAAACTGCATCACGTTGTCGTCATATTTACGGAAGAACCAACGACCAATACGCGGAAAGAAGAAAATGATCAGGAAACCTAAGAAAATGACTTTCACCACCAGCCACAGCCAGAACATCTCCGAAGACTCTCCCTTAAACAGGCCGCCGATTACAGCCAGTACCAGCAGGGTCAGGGTATCCGTTACCGCCGTACCTCCCACTGCAATGCTGACACTGCGATGGCGTGACACTCCATACCGGATCACGATGGGATAAGCAACCAGCGTATGAGAAGCGTACATACTGGCCAGCAGAACCGACGTGATAAAACCATATTTCAATACGGTCATATTGGTAATGAACCCCAATGCCATAGGAATGACAAAAGCCAATAATCCCAACACCACAGCTTTCCCCCGGTTTTTCTTGAAGTCGCCCATGTTCATTTCCAGCCCGGCAAGAAACATGATATAGTAGAGTCCGACTTTACCAAACAGTTCAAAACTACTGTCACGTGCCAAAATATTGAACCCATGCTCTCCAATCACCACTCCAGCCAGAATCATACCGATAATATGAGGAATGCGGAGCCGTCCCAACACCATAGGAGCAAACAAGATAATAAGAAGTACAAGGAGAAATATCCATGTAGGATCTGTTATAGGTAGGTTAAAATCAAAATCAAGCCACTCCATATATCCAAGTTTTTACGTTTTCTCTGCAAAATAACAAAAAAGTTATCAATTATATGCCAGAATGTTATAATTTTGCAGCCAATTATTTACTATTCGGAAGAATAGAAAAGAAAATCAATATTCAATTAAAACAAAAGAAAAAGATGAAAGTAGCTATTGTTGGCGTAAGCGGAGCCGTAGGACAAGAGTTCCTGCGCGTGCTCGATGAGAGAAATTTTCCGTTGGACGAGTTAGTTTTGTTCGGCTCTAAACGCAGTGCCGGAAGCCAATATACCTTCCGCGGTAAACAGATCGAGGTCAAACTCTTACAACACAACGATGACTTTAAAGGGGTAGATATTGCTTTCACATCCGCTGGTGCAGGTACATCTAAGGAATTTGCAGAAACCATCACCAAATATGGTGCTGTGATGATTGATAATTCCAGCGCTTTCCGTATGGACAACGACGTACCTTTGGTGGTGCCCGAAGTGAATGCAGCCGATGCCAAGGACCGCCCGCGCGGTATCATCGCTAACCCCAACTGTACAACTATCCAAATGGTAGTTGCATTGAAAGCCATCGAACAACTTTCACATATAAAAACCGTGCATGTATCTACTTATCAGGCAGCCAGCGGGGCAGGTGCAGCAGCAATGGACGAACTTTACGAGCAATACCGCCAGGTACTCGCAAACGAACCCGTCACGGTAGAAAAGTTTGCATATCAATTGGCTTTCAATCTGATTCCTCAAATTGATGTATTCACCGAAAACGGATATACCAAGGAAGAGATGAAAATGTACAATGAAACCCGTAAAATCATGCACTCGGACATCAAAGTCAGTGCTACCTGTGTACGTGTCCCGGCATTGAGAGCACACTCCGAAAGCATCTGGGTGGAAACCGAACGTCCTATCTCGGTGGAAGAAGCCCGCGAAGCCTTTGCCAAAGGCGACGGTCTCGTTCTTCAGGACAATCCCGCCGAAAAAGATTACCCGATGCCGCTGTTCCTTGCCGGTAAGGATCCTGTATACGTAGGCCGCATCCGCAAAGACTTGACAAATGATTGCGGACTGACTTTCTGGATTGTGGGCGACCAAATAAAGAAAGGCGCCGCACTGAATGCCGTACAGATTGCAGAATATCTGATTAAAGAAAAAAATGTAGGATAAAAACACCGTCTAAAGGTATTATGAAAGAAAAGGCGCCCGATCATTGATTGTTCGGACGCCTTTTTCACATTCACATATATTCACCTAACACCCATGACAAGTAAAGTGACCTACAGTTTCACCTATTGAAACGAAAAGTTTCTTTCGGAGGAACCATTCGTTTCATACGGATGAAACGATTGGTTCCATACAGTGGAAACCGTTAGTTTCAATAAAGAGAAACCGTTC
>NZ_HF991053.1:17925-55218 GCF_000432295.1 Bacteroides sp. CAG:189 | reverse complement strand
TGTGTATCCCTCCTGCCATCTATCAATACAGACAAGAAGTATACCCCACTGTCCAATGAATGAAGGGGTACATTATATGTATATTTTCCGGCAAGCAAACGATTCGTAAGATGGCTCATAAGATTTCGCCCATCGGCTGTCCACAATGAAATAGAAGCCGTTCCCGCTTTTAATAAAGAATAATGTAAAATCGCCTCTCCACCAGAATAATTCAACCACGAAACAGCATCATCGACAAGAGTTTCAGAAACCCCTACCCCTTGAGATAACGGATAATGGGCCGTAAGGTCTTTAAAAGAGATTCTTGTATCGGTAAAGGTCATCCCCGGCTTAAGATAAAACTTCATACCGGTCAGGGTCAACGGATATTCTATAAGGTCTAATGGGATTCCGTTATCCATAAAAGATATGGAATACACAGAGTCAATCCCCCAGGCAGGTTCCAACCTCACCTTTTCAAAACTGACTTTTGTGTTCGAAGCAAAATCCAAGTAAAGTTCTTTAACCAGATCGTCTTTCACAAACATCCGAAAAGAAATAGAATCGGGCAAGCTATAAAAAGTCACAGGTTTGGTAAATTCAATATATGCCGAACGGCCGGTTTTAACATCAAATACCATATTGACCCCATTATCCCATCCTACCGGTAACCCGTAATTTTCAAACCTCAGATTAGAGAATGTACCAGTCGTTTTCATCGGCCATGACGCCATATCTGCAAAAGTCTCCTGTATCCTGTCTTCATCGGCGATTTCAACTTTTACCTTCACACACACACTCAAATCCTCCAAAGTACCTTGCAACTCTGTTTCGCCATTGGCCACTCCTTTTATTATTCCGGCTTCTACCCGGCAGCAATCCGGATTCGAAGAAGTCCAGATAAAAGCACTTGGGTCCAACTGATAAACCTTATTTCCCGATGTTGCATCAATCCTTATCGGAAATTCGCGATGACCGTCTATCAATAGACTTTGAGGATATGCCTGTACATCCGAAACCGGAGATACAAAAACATTCAGAATGGCTTCTTTCCCATCTTTTGATGCGATAATACGCCCTCCTGTAGTATTTAAAGCAGCATGAAATACCCCATCTGCATCCACGTATCCCATATCTTCCGGTATACACCGGTAAGTAAATCCCTGTCCGCCTTTCTCCAAAACTTTACCATATTCATTAAAAGATAAAAGAGTCAACGGATTCAATGACACAGCCGTTGTATGCAGGTTAGGAACTACAAAAGAGTAAGAAGCAACGGTCTCTGATTCCGGTTCAGTAGATACGACCAATAAAGCATCGGCTACCGGACGAATTTCTCCTCCACGCATCGGATAATTCAACATTTCATGATCAACTGCTATCGTTGCAGAACCGCCACTGTCAAAGTTGACAACATTCCAGGAGCCATGAGCTAACATCCAATTTGCAATGTCAATACAATTCACTCCAGGACTTTCTTTTGTCCCACCTTCCACAGTCACGATATACACCGTTTTTCCATCTTGAGACATGCCTGCCATTACCCGCGCAGAAACTTCGAACTCACGGCCATTCTCAAAATCATTGTATTCCCCATCGTGTAATTTCCCTTCGTAGGCAATGCTCGGATAACCATGAAAACCGGCAACAATATCCTTCAAAGGTTCACCGAATTTTCCTTTTACAAACTTCTGGGAAACAGCTATAACATCTCCTGCCTTAATTTTATTTTCAAAGCTTTGCACACTTTCATTTCTGGCATAGATTACATATTCGGTAGCCGATGTCTGTATCGGTGTATCAGAGACCTCCTGAACCTCGCATCGGATGTCATTACCGTTCACCGTCCAGGTATCCAACGGTTTTATCTTAATATACAAACCGGGGTCTGTCAGTATCCTGGAATTCATACGATTGAATAGAATACAATTACCTACCAGAGCCGTAGCACTCGAGTTATAATAATCTATATTTACTTCACTACCATCCTTCAAAAGAATTTTCGAGATCAAAGACGGATAAAACACAGCAGCAGTCTTTTCTTGTGAGATTGCAAAAATAGAGCGTCCGCTTCCGGAAGCAAAGGGTATCTCGCCATTGCTAATATTAACACCGATACACACCCCGGATTCATACACAAAGAAATCATGGTTGAATGCCGCACAAACGCGATGTCCCGGGTATGTATTGCTTCTTGACATACTCATCACGGTTTCCCGAGAGACATCGGGTACTTTATTGTGTGATTGCACTTGTTCTATTTGCGTATAAGGATTAGTAAGATCAATAGTAGTAACCCACATTAACACAGGCTTATCCCGATAAGCAATCTTTGTGTATTGTACACCGGCTCCCAACGTATAATGTTCCAATGTATCCGGAGTTCCCCATAAAGGTTCCTGAGCTCTCAAAGTCGGAGCAGAAATCAACAATGCCACATACAACAAAAATATATTCTTCATTTCCATCCTATAATTATAGATGAAGTGACGGCCGGCATACGCCTGCCGGTCGTCACCATAAAATCAACATCAATTTCCCACGAATATCTTTTGTGAAACAGTTCCCCCTGAGCTAAAACCGGCTTCCATTATACAAATGCCCTTTGGCAATCCGCCAAGACTCATTCGAGACGTATCCACATACCGCAGTAACTTGCCCGATAAAGAATACAATTTCATACATACGATTTCTTCACTATTCGCCACGACTTCATTGGTCTCGGCAATATAACTGAAAGAGAAAGTCGAAACCGTTTCAGACGTTATCGATGTCAATGTATTGTCGTAAACCAAGACATTATCTATATAAATAGTTCCGGTATTCGTCAAAGGCCGTTCTTTCTGCCTAATTTTCAAACCTGTAAATGTGTATGTCTTCCCCGCAGGCAAAGCATCTAAAGAGACCTCCACAAAACTCCAATCGCAGAAGGTGAGATCGGTCAGTTTGAGTTCCTGCACATCTCCGTCGGCAGAAGATAATTGTAGCCAAACTTCATTTCCCGTCAAATCACCCAAAATATGCATACCGATTGCCCGGGTTGCATCGACTGGGAATCCGGCCGTTGTCTGATAAGCAACCACCCCATTTGCCTCATCGGCCGCAAAGGTATATTTCAGCAGACAAGAAGCCGCCCCGAACAGCACTTTGGACGTATTCCGGGAGGTACTTGCAGAAGCCACTTCCACACTATTTTCCGAAGAGTAGGTAAAGGCACCCGTAGCCTCCATGTCCATTCCCACTGTTCGGTCCGTAACTCTTATATCTACCGCCTTAAACGTATAATCCATCGGTTCTACAATATCGATACCGTTCACATCTACCATATTGCGATCGATAACGACCCTATACGTTTCATTCTCAATCAATCCGCCCGAAAGCGTAAATGCCAAAGAACCGTAAGGAGCACTAACCGAATTTACCTTAATAGAACGAGGAACCTTAGATATCTCTTCTCCTTTAGAATCATAGATTTTAACAGCATCTCTTGCCAAAGTAGAATTCAACTTATTATCAAATCTGAATTCAAAAGGTGCACTCGTACCATAATTGACATATTCCATTCCAGGAGTCGGGTAACAGCCTAAAAGTTCCAGTTGATTGCGATTATTGGTGAAGAACTGAAAACTAAAGTCATTTTCCATCGACAGTTCGCCCGGATGTTTCAGACTTTTATCCAGTTTAACCGTATACAACGTCGAAATCTCATAAGGTTTATCCGGAGAAAAAATCATCCGATGCTGACTATCTTCAAACACAATGGAACCTTTCACCTCGGGAGTAATTGAAAATGCCGCTATGGCCGACTCTACATCCACATCCCAATTAAACTCAAATATGATTTTCGTATTACACTCCACCACTTCGTCTTCCCCGACCTGCGGAGAATAGTTGATCACCTCCGGGGGAGTCAAACGTTGCATATCCAGGCGTGCGTCCAAATAAGATGTCTCACCTGCCTTCACCTCCAGTTCATACGTCTTATCAAAATACTGATCAGCCGCCACATTTACCGTATATTTTCCGGGAGCCAGTTGCTTAAACACAAATACTCCATTATCTATATCATCTGTTGTATACGTCAGGTTTCCCGGATCCACGGTAACGACAGCATTGTTCAACGCCAACAGTTCATCTTTCGAATTTCTGATCTTGACATGACTTCCCATATCTTTATTCCTACTATCATGTACACTTCCTGCAATATTTCCCGTCGGAATGGTACCGGCATTAAATATTTCACAAAAAGACTTGTAGAAATGCCATGCTTCCAGCCACTTATATTCCATATTCATCAGGCGGCGGGTCTCAGGAATATAATCATGCATCGAGCCCTCTGATATACATCCGGGTACAGTCAACCCTCTCAACACACCGTATCCATTACTCCACCCCATAACGGTACGCCCAAATGTTTTATCGCCACGGACCGTATATTCGGATGCCCAACTATTCACCTCGTTTTCATAAAGATTCTTTGCAATCACCGTACTGATTTCTCTACTACGGTCCGAAAAAGGAGTGGCAGTAGGATATACATGAGTATCCCCAGGATCTACACCTGCGTATAGTTGTAATACATAATTCGTGACCCCGGCATTACTATGAATCGACAGCATATAATCCGCTTCGGCTTCGTTAGCCATCCGGACAATCTGTGTCAATGGAGTGTCGTCCGTATAGATAATAATCGGGTCCCCATCCTCATCCGTTACAATGTTGCCGGCCTCATCCGTCTTATAAACGGTGGGGTTATTTGACAAACGAGACATCACCACAGTAGCTCCCGCATTTTCAAGAAGCTCACGCAACTGTATTCCTTTATCAAAGTTACTCTGAGACTCCCAAAAACCATTCTGATCGCCCGGTTTGAATTTTCCAAATGGTATATTCCGGTCATCACTGTCAAATCCTCCATGCCCGGGGTTTACCAATATTGTTACTCCGGACAAATCTTGGGAATAGCCCTTATTTGCATTCAACAGAAAGAGAGCTATAATTAGATAACATATATGTTTCATAATACTCATATTACTTTTCCAATTCTAATACAATTATATCACCCTCCAACGTATTATAGGCTATTCTTCCACTCAACCTATTCACAGCAGGATACATCGCTTTCTCCGTAGATGGTACCAGTATCTGCCGTTGCTTGCCATCAGCAGAAACCATCACAACAGAAGATGAAATTATATAATCTCCATTATCCTTATCTACCATTCCAACGATTCGATCCCTATCATACCATACCGGTGCATTCAGATATCCGATCTCTGCAAGTACTTTTCCTTTTAAATCACACACATACGTTCCTTTACCTACGGCAGTAAAGAGTATTCTGTTTCCATCCGGAGACAAACTCCCCCACAAATATCTATCCGTTTTTTCCAACGGATGTAATACGTTTTTCAATCCATTCGTTTCAACGATCAGGCATAGTTTATCCGTATAAGCCGTCAGTGTATTGCCCATCGGGCTTCCTAAACGCTGCGCCGACAACGGACGCGCAGTCGCTGCATCTGCACAACGCACATTTTTTTCTTCTTTCCGCTGATAACACATCCATGTGTTCTGCTGGCGCATATTCACTTTCTCCGTGGCCCGATAGTAAACTTGTTCGCCATTCCGGTCAAAGGCCGGATTATATCCTGCACCGTCCACTTCGGTTATCACATCAGAGGTTTTACTCTTCAGGTCGTACAGGAATAGTCCCTTATAATTTTCGGAGGTATACAACAATTCCTTCCCGTCATTACTAAAAACAGGATAAAAGCCCGGTGTCTCTTTATTTATTTTATAACTCCGCTCTACCTTTACTAATTGGGCTTGAGCAAGAAAGACATTACAGGACAGTAATATCCACAAACAATAATTTTTCTTCATAAACCTATTTTTTAGATTAACGTTTCATGCATTTGAAAACAGCCGTTTCAGTCCCTTTATAAACTTTCAACAGATACATTCCCCTTTCGAGGCCACCATCATTCAATTTAAACTCACCTGTCTGACAAATACCCAGATTTCCCATTCTAAGCTTTCTTCCGGCAATCGAATAGATTTCATAGATTACCGGAACACCCTCATCCATAGCCAAATATAGATAAACACCGTCTGTACCATTCCATATTTTCATTTCATTGCTACCGGCTTCATCAGGCATCAACCCGACTCCCTGATCATCATAAATCAAAGTAAACTCTTTCAATTCAAATGTATATTCGGTACCCACACTATGTCCGGAAGCGTTCAGAGTAAATTTCAACGAATTAAATTGGAGAGGCCAGATAGCCATATCATTAGGATCCGTCACTATATCAGACACAGGCAAATAGATTTCATTATCCTCATTCGCCTTTATATCCGAGAATTCTTTAATGACAGCATAAGACTGATTATTCGGCAGGAGATCCAGTACGATTTTATTTAAAGGCAGTTCGTGAGGATTAAATACAATCTTCAATGCCTTAGGCAAACTATACAGGTTTATCTTCTTCGTCAATTGAAAATACGGAGAACGGGTTGTTGCATAGGTATAATTTATGTTCAGTCTATCATTTCCGCTCATCGAAATACCTTTCAAATTGGAAGTCAACTTCAACAAAGGATCGGTAAAGTCAATTGCCGGTAACGAACCTGCCTGTGGTATCTCGACATTCACCTTTAAAGAACCTTGAAAATCATTCATCGTACCGACTACTGTAGAAGTACCATTTGCAACTGCAGTCAATATGCCTTTCTCTATTTTACATACATTTTCATCGGCTACCACCCAATTCAAAGCATTATGATCAATCAATACCTTATTTCCCTCCAGTGTGGTTTGTACTTCGATCGGATAGGCTGTTCTTGCATCCAGAAGTACCGAATCCAGACGAATAGCCAAATCTGCAGCTTCTTTTACCGTGACTTCTTGAGCAACCTCCAAGTCACCGTAATGAGCTGTCAGAATACCGGAAGAAGCCGTTCCCGAAACAACAAAATTACCGGCATCATCAATATGCCCAAGTTCCGGAGAACAGGAGAATGTCACTTCCTCCAGATTTTCCTCCAAAAGGCGGTCATACCGGTTATATCCCATCACGACGGGTTTTATAATTCCATGTCTGGGCAACTCGAATTTATAATCCAAAAAACGTAAACGCTCAATCTCCGGAGATTCCTGAGACAAATCTACCACCAACCAGCCATTGCCTACGGCGCGTTCTTTTCCATCCGAAGGGCGATTGGCTACTTTGTTGTTTACTATTATTTCTGAAGAACCTCCTCCATCGAGTCCTATGGCATCTGCCGCACCCCAATGTTTCAAGATATCACATACCTCTGTTGTGGTCAAGCCTCTGGAAGTGGAAGTTTTCCCATCTGCCACCAAAAGATATACCCAGCGTTTATCTTTAGATGCTCCTACGGCCGTACGCGGATATGGAACAGCATTGTAACTTTCAGTCGTATTACGTTCGGTCAATACACCATCATACATCAATGCCGTATTTCCTCCTATCATTTGTTCTATTTCCGGGTACGTACCAAAGTTCACACAACGTATTCCCATATGAATGGAAATTTCCTGCCCTTCAGTCAAATTACGCAAAAAGGCCCTGGACTTTTCACTTGTTCCCGAGAGCACGCACTCATCGGCGGCAATCGGATTGCCCCCTTTGTTTTCAAGCCTCCGCCCGACTATACATTGAACAGGACTATTTACTTTCCATTTTTCCCCTGCGGCCAATTTCAAGTATACTTCCGTACGTTCTACCCCATACATCTCACTGAAGTTTTCATCCTGTCTGGTTCTCTCTCCTGCATAACGATTGAAGAAAGTCAAATCACAAGCATCACAATCGGCACGGGGGATGTTGACGTGCTGGAATTTATAAACTCCGGCATCCCCGGCATTCACTGTCCCCTCAAATTCCATATGGTCGAATACCGGAATATTATCGGCATCTATCGTAGCAAATCCCCACCAAGCATCCCGTGGTTCACGTTGTATCTCCCCATCTCTGATACTCCCCCCACGAGGAGCTCCTAATGGAAATTCCTTATGATCCGTTACGTTAAAGAAATCACCATTGATTCCACAATAAGCCTTATGCCCTTCATACGTCAGACGCTCACAGGCACGAGTCACCAATTCCGTCCCCGGTATGCTGTCATTAGCCAAAAATGTTTCGATTTTATTGTATGGATTTTGCATATCCAATTTCAAGATATAGGCATAAACCGGCATATCCGGAATATAAAGGGAGGTATAGACTGCTCCGGGGCCCACGACTTTATGTTCAAGGGTATCCACGTAATACGGTTTATCGGTAATCGTTATATATCCTCCGGCATAAACCCACTGTGCGCCGCAAAGCAACAGTAATCCCCCTAATATTTTTTTCATCTTCATACTATTAATGTTTAATATCTCTTTATTAATGATGAATAATAAGTTTGATAGTCTCTGTTTCACCATCCACTGTGATTTTCACCAAATAAGTACCATTATCCAGCCCGTTTGTCGGCAAAGCAAGATTTCTTCCATCGCATATTCCATAATTCCTGTAAGCAACCTGCCTCCCGGAAGTCGTATAGATTCTTAAATTTACACTCGACCGCCGATCCGTCTGTATATTTAAGAACGCCTCCCCTTTGGCCGGATTCGGATATACGGAAAAACGTTCCGCCTTTTCTTGCCGATCGAAGCCTACCGTCATATAATCATATACCATCATCATCTCTTTAATCTGTATCTTATTGGGCCCAACCGGATTATCAGATGTAAAAGCAAACCTCATTGAACGGAAATGTATAGGATATCCGGCCAAATCATCCACATCCGATAAAATATCAGAAATTTGTATACTGATCTCTTTATCTTCATTCTTGGGTATTTCCTCAAATTCATAAGGAGTATAAACCGACTTATCATTTGAACGCAGAGACAAAACGACCTTGTTTAAACCGGCATTTCCAGCATTTAATACCAATCGGATGGAAGTAGGCAGACTATATAGGCAAAAATCATTCGTCAACTCTATATATGGAGACCGGCCGGTACTATAAGTATACTCAACTCCATCCGGCACCAGTACTATATTCTTCAGATTCGAAGTACTTTTAACCGTCCATGAAGGTGTGCCCAACACAGGCATAGCCAATGTAGATTCAACCGGAATTTCAACCTTTACTTTCAATGTACATGAAAAATCGCCCAACGAACCATGAATATAAGTTACACCGTTTGACAGTCCTTTCAGTACCCCATTCGAAACCGAACACACAGAGGGAGCATCAATCTCCCATTGCAATAATTCCGAAGCAATCTGCTGTGTTTTACCTTCCACCTGAGCTAACAATTCGATGTGATACTCTGACTGATGATTCAGCAAAACAGAATCCAACCGCAATTTATAAACAGATTCGACCAAAGAAACCGGTACCGAAGTTTTCACTCCATTGTATTCCGCCGTCAATGTTCCGGTTCCGGCAACCTCTGACCCTACAAAATTTCCTTCGTCGGTAATGTGACCGATCTCCGGACTACAGGAAAACGAAACACCTCGCAAATCCTTATCCAAGAGATCGCCATATTTATTGTAAGCATAAACAACAGGCTTCAAAAAGCCACATGTCGGTAATGCATAAGATACCGGTGCAAAAGCCAATGAAGCAACTTCCCGATCAGCAGGAGCATTTGAGACAACCAACATGCCATTACCGACAGGACGCACAGCACCATCCGAAGGAGAGTTCTTGACTTCTCCGTTTACAATCATGACAGAAGACCCACCTCCATCCATATTGACCGCATTCCAAGCACCGATACCTTTGAATATATCACCAAACTCAAAAAGTGTAACTCCCCTTGAAATACTTTGCCGCCCGTCTACTTCGACTAAATAAACTTTCGTACTGTCTTTGGAGAATCCAATCCCGGTACGGGGATTGGCCGATTCATCACCTTCATAACGTTCTCCGTTTCTTAATAGAATATGGTCGCTCCCTCCCATCAACTCCTTAAAGTCGGATAAATCCCCTGGGTTATTTCTCAAATCAGTCTTAAGATTTATAACCAGTTCGTCGCCCGTTCGCAAAGTTTTCAAGAAATCAGAAGAAACCCCTCGCCCATGCAACACGGCCTTTCCTTCCGGAATCAGACTGAAACCTTTATTTTCCGTAACTTCTTCCACAATACAAGTTATCTCCTTGTTCGCAGAAAAGAAAAAAGTTTCTCCCTTCCGGGGAGTTATAACGACTTTCGTACCCTCTTTTATCCCGCTGGTATGTGTTCCATAAGCATTGGTGTAGAGTGTAAGCAAATCCGTCACTTCCGGCTCCCATTCCAAACGCTGCATATTGACCGTGTGTAACCGGGTCGTCTGATTTTTACTCTTCACTGTTCCCGAAAAATCAATCCGATCGATATAAGGACGGTTATCTTTATCCAGAACAAAAGCAGCCCGGCCCACAGGATTAGTTATACATTCATTAGCCGTAAATTGCCCGCTACGTGGTATACCGATCTCTACCGGATTAATAAAAAAATAGAAATCACCATTGGTCGCCGCAAAAACGCTATGTCCTTCGGTCGATTTACGTAAAGCCATACTGGTAGGGCGTTCGGTTGCCACAGCACTGTCTCCGCCCAGGCATGTCTCCAACATTACATTCGGATTCTTCAAATCAATCTCGAGTACATGAATTTTTAAGGGAAATTCCGGTAAATCAACATAAACATACTCCGTACCGGGCCCTACCCGATGTTTATAAATTAATGTGTCGATACGATAAGGCTTATCGTTTATCGTTATGTACTCCTGGGCAATCAGGCAAGGGCCTAAAAGTAATAAAAACAATATAAGTAGTATATTCTTCATTCCAATTATACTTATCGGTTAAAACAAGGTGATTTCTCCCATTTTACCACAATAAAATGGGAGAAAAAGAAACTCATCTTACAATCAATTTCAGAGTTTCACACTCACCGTTATCCATACAAACTTTTACCAAATAGAATCCTGATGCCAAATTAGCAACCGGAATTTCCAACACACCTCCTTTTATATTATCAGCAGGAACAACATTTTGCAGTTGTCCTTCCGAATTAAATACTGAAACATCCGTTATACTCAACTCGTCCGTTTTCAATGCCACATAAGCCCGCCCATCGACAACCGGATTAGGATAGACCACTAACGAAGAGAGTAACTTTAAAGAAGAAACACCTACAGATACCTGCTCATAAACCAACTCCATATTTTTAATCTGAATCACATTCTCCCCGATCGGATTTCCAGATGCGACAAACGGAAATTTTATAGAATTAAAATGTACAGGGAATAATGCATGCTCTACTGTCTCTTTCGAAAACCATTCTTTCATTGACAATAAAATCTCCGTATCTGCATTCTTAGACAACTCATTGTTATATTCATAGATAGAACTGGAGGTTGCCAAATTCTCCTTACCGGAAACAACTACTTTCGAAATAGCAGCATTCCCCGGATTAATAACGAAACGAATCGCCTCGGGCAGGCTATAAAACTCAAAAGCATTTATCAATTCGATATAAGGAGAACGTCCCGAAGAGTATGTATACTTTATACCATTATCAAGCAATTGGATATCCTTTATATTTGAGCTTGATTTTACGCTCCAGGAATCTTCTTTCAAAGGTAAAAGTGTAGCTGTATGCGCCTCAGGAATCTGAACTCGTACTTTCAAACTACATTTCAGATCATCCAAAGTGCCGTGAATCAACGTTTCACCGTTTGAAAGGCCGTTGAGCACTCCGTTATCTACCGTACAAATAGCAGGATCATCTGCCGTCCATGTCAATGCATAAGGAGCTAAAGGATATTTCTTATCGCCGATAAATGCATTCAGTTCAATCGGATAACCGGCAAAACCGTCAACGATTACAGAATCCAGTCGAAGTGCGATCGATTCCTCTTTCAAATATTTAATACGTATAAATGTTTCCAATTGATTCCACTTCACCTTTATCAATCCATTCTGGCTACCATCGGCAAAGAAAGTCCCGTCATCTTTTATAGTCCCCACTTCCGAATCGCACTCATAAATTACATTCTCCACATTCAGATCGATCAACGTACCATATTTATTATAGCCATAGATAACCGGAGTAAATGAACCGTATTTAGGTAGTGCTACCACCTGCTCAAAAGGTAATATCTCCGCAACCTGATTATCGGTTTCTGCAAGGTTAACAGCAAAGATTCCATTCGAAACAGCACGTTCGCGACTATCGCTCGGCTGGTTCATCAAACCGAATTTTTCTACATAAAGGCCACTCGACCCACCACCGTCCAGATTTAAGGCAGTAGCAGCACCGGCACTCTTCATTATATCTGCCAGATGCTTGGTAGTCACTCCGCTCGAAATGGAAGAACGGCCGTCTACTACACAAAAATAAATTTTATTACCATCAGCCGAATAACCGACAGACGTACGCGGATGACGTTCCGCCCAATCATTTTCCTGCACAATACCATCTTTCAAAATAATCCGGTCGCCTCCCACCATAGCCGTAATCTGGGAAGCCCTTCCTCCCGTCTTATCCACACCGATAAAAAGAGTGATTTCATCACCTTCTGATAAAGTTCTCAATGGTTCGGCGGCAGTACCGTGCCCGGACAAGACAGCATGTTGCGGCAAAATATACATATTGCCTTTACCCTCAACAACACTCACCACTTTTGCTTTCAAAGTTTTATTAATGCCCCATTCCGTACCCGGTTGTAATTCCACCAGTACCTCCACGCCATATGCATTAGTATGTGTATAGTTTCCGTTTAATGTATTATATAGTATTAACTGATTTTCTTTTCTACCTGTATTCATCCCGTTTATCGGATAATCTTTTCCATCTATCGAACAAACACTGTTAGTAAAAAGCATGTTATCGATCAAAACTTCTTTTCCGGAAAAAGCCAGATGCGGAGTCTGCGCCGGAGTCCGTCCCATTTGTCCTTCAACAATACTCCCATGAACCGGATAACCGATGTCTCCGGATGTTGCAAAAAAATCCGCATTTGTCCCTCCAAAATAGACTTTTCCCTCCTTGCTCTTTCGTTGGGCCATCGAGGTTATCCCTTCACAAGTTATCAAAGAGTCTTTTCCATGTACAGCTTCAAAAGTTATGTAGGGATTCGTCGCATCTACCTCCAGAAAAAAAGTCCGGAGTCTGACACTGGAAGTATAATAATGCAGAGCAGTATAATAAGAGCCGGGACCTACCTTAAAGTGGCTCAAAGTATCAACTTGATATTCTGTCCCTCCAATCATGATAGTAGTCTGAGCACGACCGGCATTATCATAATTCAGAAATAGAAAGAAAAATAATAGCAGTACTGATAGTTTTTTCATAATTTTATTTTTCAAGCTAAAAGAAAAAGAGATAAAAAAAGAGCTGCATCAAGTAATTACATACCTGTCTTCAACAGTATATTTTTACAGATACAGCTCAATGTTTCAAAGGATCTCATTGGGGGATGAGATGCTACGAAGGGTCATTTATTCAACAACAACCTTGGTATTCAAGACATTTCCGGCATTCTCAGCCTTCACGATATAAAGTCCCGGAAGAACTTTAACAAAGGTAGTATTTGCCTTTTCTACAATCTTCCGTCCTAACAGATCATACACCTCGATATCCGCATTTTCAGTCAGTACAATCTCTCCCTTGGTTGAAGTCACCCGCAAAGTAGGCACTTTATTGCCTTGCAAACCGACCGGTACACGATCCGGGTGAAGCTTATCCAATACTGAAGCCAGACCAAAATCATAAGCTACCGCACCGCCACGATTACAATAAATCACAATACGTGCAATACCGGCGGCTTCATCTACTATCACGCGAGGAAGAACCGTACGTTCAGGATTTGAAATATTACCCATACCCTGTGCCGGCAGATTATAAACCAATTTCATAGATGAAAATTCCATTGCATCATTCAAAGACACCAGACGCAATCCTGTCTGAATAGCATCCAATTGGTTAGAAATGCTATAAACAGCATAATTGACTCCACCCAATGAGAACTCCGCTACACCATTATTTCCGGCACTCATCGGCTGGATAGCATTTCTGGTTGCCTCGTCTGCGATACTGGCAAAACTATCGGCAATAGTACCATCCATATTATAAAGAGTGGCAAAAGAAGAAAAAGCATCCATATAAAACAGATCTTCATTAACCGGACAAACACGTGTTCCGTAACTATTGGAAACAGCACTGGACGGATAGTAGGCCGTAATAAAAATCTGATCCGATTCATCCTGTGGCTGAAGTACACCGCCGACATAACGCCATCTCAAAACCGTCTTACCATATAATTCATCACCATTGGATGTTGCAGAGAGAAGGTATCCATCGCCATTTACCACATCGCCGTATACCCCGAAATAGTCAAAACGTCCCTCAAGTCCTTCAACTGTAGCACTCAATATATTCTTCACACTACCGTCTTCCAGATTTACAGCCCAACATTCGGCCGGAGACACGCCAATATTCGTACTCATTCTCCACAGCAACACATTACCGGCAGCATCCACCTGAATGTCATTGGCCTCATTATCACGAAGGATCGGATCCCCCTTATCGTCATTGCCATGATTCCAGATATCATCACTCACCTTTACTACTTTCTCCTTCTCACCGGTCAATGCACTATACACAATAATTTCGATTGTCGAACTGACAAGTTTATCATCCACCTTTACGTCAGTTCTGTTAGGAATCAACATTTTTGTTCCATCGGCAGTAATAGCCATTCCACGAGAGTTTGCACCAATCGTTCCATAACTTTGATTACCCATGGCGGTATACCATCCCCACAAAGGGTAAATACCATATTCCTCAACATTCGGATACAAACTAAGATCTTCCTGACCCACTTTCGGGCCATCTTGAGCATTCACTGTAATAGCTCCTAACATAAAAGCAGCTCCAAGTAATAACTTTTTCATAATACCATTTTTTTTAATTAAACATTAAGTGAAAATATTCCAGTTCCAAGAATTAATTCAATAATTTCAAGGTCCATAATTGTCCGTTCAGAACAACTCTCAATAGATAAATACCTTTGGGAAAATCACCCAAATTCAAGGCGATTTCTGTTTGTTCGTCAACAGACCGATTAAGGCAATAGGTTCTTCGTTCATTTCCCACAACGTCAAAGAGAGAAACAGAAAGAGTATTTTCGCCGGTTACAACATTTACTTTCAATAACTGATGGACACCGCTTCCCAGAACCAATACCTCTTGAACTGCCTGTTCCGTAATAACCGATGTAGTACCCAACCAATTAAATTTAACTACCGGCGACCAATCCGTCTGACCGTCTTTATAATTCGCTCTTACTTTCACATAATAGGTTCCGGTAGCCAGATTTCCATAATCTACTTCATATTTAAAAGCAGCAGAACTTCTGGAGGTAGTTCCGCGAATCGGGAAACCCGGATCTTTAGACAAATGTGCCTGAAAACCGGTAGCATAAATATTCTCGGCCCACTTTATCAAAACCGTATTCCCCGACAAATCTCCTTCGTCTACCGGCGAAACAATTACAGGTACATCAGGATAAACCATTTTCGTGGTGAAGCTCACAGCGCGGGTTTCCACCTCCTTTTCATTCAATATGGCTTTTACTTTCACATAGTAGGTGGCCATTGGTAATAAAACTCCTTCCGGAACAGCCGCCGTCCCCCTATCAATCAATTCCTCCGAATAAAGTATCACTTTATCATCAAAAGTATATTCGGAAGCTACCAAAACGATGTACTTCGTATGAGTGCTATCAAAAGTTCTCCACTCGATCACAGGAGCCACCTCTGTATCTACACTTCCCATTTCCGGAGAAGTAACGGCAAACATGACTGGAATAAAAGGTTTACTTGAGGATACCGCATCCTTATATCCCGCCTTATGAGTAACCACCCGCCAATAGTAAGTTTTGCCTGATTCGAAATCTGGTATCAGATTCGTAGACAGTTCATTTCCATCTATATTTTTACGACTATGTATGATTGTGAAATTTTCATCTTCAGCTATTTCCAGCGTATACCAATCGGCAGCAACAGCTTCCCATGTGAAATCAAACGGAGTCATAACCGACTTACCATCCACCGGATAAGTAAGAGTAGCGGGAATTCCATCTTCCTGTTCTTCCTTATTCATAACCACAGGTGTATATTCATTTCCGTATCTATCAAAAACCGCTACGGCAAATGTTACCGAACTCATATCTACTGATTCAGGAATTACAAAGGAATTCGTATACGAAGTTCCCAATAAATAACGTGAAGATTTAAATACATCCGGTTCCGAAATTTTATCTGTTGGAATGCCATATATCGTATAGCGCACATTTTCATTCGATGAAGCCCAATGAAGTACCCCCCTGTTTAAAGTAATCGAAGAAACAGGAGTCACTTCCGGAGCCACCTTCCAATCAATGGCTGGTACCAAGGCTTTTTCCGCATACCAATATTTCTGTAAATAAGGAATTACTCCCTGTACGTTTATGATATACTGGGTAGAATAAAAAGCACTTCCCGGCGCCCCGTCATTCGAACTCTTCCGGTTACAATCAATTTGCAATCCCAGTTCCTCGGGAGAAATGGAGGCACGGGTTTTCACAGAAAGCTTTTGGTTTTGATTCCAAATCATACTCTCTATATTTGAAAGTCCTGTGGGCATTTCCGCATCATCGCCATCCTCTAAAAGAGACCGTGTATAAGAAGAGGGTTGAATACCACTTACACTATGACTGCTATAAAAATGTCTTTTAAAGCTAAATGCCAAATCAGACCACCACGGACAAAGTACTCTATAGTCTTGTTTCGGATAAGTAGTAGGCCAATACAATTGCGGAGATATATAATCTACCGTACCTTCCTTCAGCCATGCCACCGGATCACAATATATTTCATCGTACATATTTCCACCGCTTATTCCCGGAGGTAACACAATACCTTCTTTTTTAGCAGCTTCCGAATCGGTAGTCCATATGCCGAACGGAGAGATCCCAAAAGTAACATAAGGTTTGGTTTCCTGAATCATATGATATACCGAAGCCACCATCTTTGCAATATTTTCTCTTCGCCAATCGGCTAAAGATTGGTTTTCCGGTTTATATTTTTCTTGGGAATCCAAATCCAAATCTTCGGGTGTCCCGCCATAAGCATAGAAATAATCATCAAAAACAATCCCGTCCACATCATAATTAGAAACCACCTCCTTCACAATATCTGTAATACGCTGACGAACTTCCGGTACAGCAGGATCCATAATTGCATTATATACCCATTTCCCATCCGAATTCAGATAGGGAGGATATGTCAATATCCAGTCAGGGTTCGTCTTTCTATAATCTCCCGCTTCTCCGTCCCAATAAGTAGAAGCAGTAGAAAAGCGATAAGGATTCATCCAGGCATGTACCTCAATACCACGTTTGTGCCCCTCTTCTATGACAAACTCCAACGGGTCATATCCCGGATCCATACCACGGGTTGCCACCAAATCTGAAGACCACGGTTCATAAGACGACTTATACATGGCATCGCATCTCCCTCTTATCTGAAAAAAGACGGTATTGATATTGGCAGACTCTAACTTATCCAGCATATCAGTCATCAGTTTTTTCTGTGCATCAATCTGGGCTTTATCACCAGTTTTTGTTATTCTTATCGTAGTAGCAGGAGTGGTAGAAAAATCTTTCGGCCAATCCAAAGACCAGACTGTAGCCAACCAAGTGGCACGCATTTCCCTTTTAGGAGCCTGCGCACTTATCGCCATAACAAAGCAACAGAAAAATAATATTGAGTATAGATATTTCATATATATCATTTTAAGTAGTCATTAAAAGATGCACCGGTTATACTGGTATGATAACCGGTACACTTTTATTCATTAAAATAATTTTGATTTTTTATTATTGATTGCTACACCATATATTTCAACACCTTCCAGCACGGTTTCCACTTTGTAGGCAGATGTTTCCGAATCATAAAAACAACGCATCAAACCAGATCTTACAGAGGAAGAAGGATCTGCACGGAATCCAAAATAAACAGAGCCGTCTTCCGGATCCAAAACCATCTGACAAATGTCGACATACTCACTGGTGCTACCTTCGCTATCAGAGACAAGCTCCTGTACGAGATAGTCCTTGATTTTATTTTGTAGTGGAGCTTCCCCCGCCGATTCATTAGGAATATCCGCCATCGGTATAGCATAAATGCCACTGGTTGCCCCTTCACGAACAGCAAAAAATACCATTTGGCGTTGTTCGTCGATAGCCAATGACTTAATAAATAATCCACCAGCCGTTATTCCACTTGCAGGAATATCAGAACCTCCTATATCCGAGTCTTTAAAACGGAATATTCCCAAGTTGTTATAGGTTTTAGGCCACCACCAGGTTCCATCGTTTAGTCGTGTGAACGAAGTATTCATAGCTCCCCAACCAAATCCCTTATCATAGTATCCTAATGAAGTGTTCTGTACAAAATAAGCATACTTATCATTGGTTATATCCATTTGCAGGTTTCGTTCAGTCAAAGCCAAACGGCGAATACCTGTATTTCTATCAGAATAATACAACATTTGCTGGCTTTCATTTATATACCCGAAATGTGGGTCATTAAAAGCTGTTCCCTGATTATTCGTCATCATCGTTTCTACAGTACTGCCATCTCTCGATATTACAGAGATCTTACCATCACCCAAATTTTCATCTACATCATCTATATAGCCGATTTGTTTTCCCGCATCCAGGACATAAAGCAGCGAATCTGAAAATAAAATATTAAAAGGATGTTGCCCGGATTTCACTCCCAGATCAAACGGATATACTTTTATATTCTCCGGAACATCTCGTATCAGCTTCAATGCATGTAAATTACCTTTTTTCACCGCATAATAAAGTGTTTTAACCTCCTCGGTATATCCTACAGGAATCTTAATCACTCCTTCCTGTAGGGCACGTCCACCCAGTCTCACCTTCAATACGACTTTTTGTGAACCTACATTCAAGAATTTCATTTTACCCGGATTTTCCTTATCGGAGGTGCTCAAAGGATTCATATTTTCATCAACTGTCCCTTCTGGAAACACCCACTCATATTCCACAGTCTTATTATCCGGATTCGGTAAGTCCACTGAAAGTTCCACAAAAGTTTTATTAACCTCACATATTCCGTCTATCTCACCCATCGATACTGTCGGAAATATATCGCTGATAAAAATTTTGTTCACCCTTTTCCCACCATTTTCAACGGTGAGAGATACATTATAATTTCCCGCCACTTCGTATTTATGGATTGGATTTTCTTCATTGGAAACAGGAGTACCATCACCAAAATCCCAAGTACAGGCGCCTTTTACAACCGACGTGTTTGTAAACTGAATCTGAGATCCTACCAAATAATCAATTTTATAATCACCGATAACCTCGTACTTAAAATTCACATCGTCACTCGGAAATGTTTCAATATCCGGATCATTCTCTACACAAGCATAACATATAAATGAAAATGCCAATATCAATATATATTTAAGATGTCTCATAGCTCAATCAATATTAAATAAGGTCTATTTCTTTTTTTTCTGAAACTCCTATATTACCAGCCTTATCAAAAACCTTATAAGCCGCATTCAGTTTATACGCTTTCAGATACTCCAATTTATAAATCATGTTACTCTTATCAAAAGTCAGTTCCTCAAAAGGTATTGCAAAATACTTCCCCTTTACATACTCTTTGGAATCATCTTTTATAAAATATTCCATCTGCTGACTATTTTCATCAAAAACCGAATCTGTACAGTTTCTAAACTCATCGGTAGTCATGACTTCTAAATCCACCATCAACTTTCTGAAATCAGAATATTTTTCTTGCTTTTCCAATTCAACATACAAATCACGCTGAAATACAGTTGCAAAAGTATCCGGAAACAACGTGGCATATTTTTCGGCATCGAACTCCGTTATTTCCGACCATTCTATCGGCTTCAAAGTGTTACTGGAAGGAAAAGAGGCCGTAGTCACATAGGCCCTTTTATCCGAATTCCAGAACTCTTCTTTAAACTCATAAGAAGCGATCTTTTGGAATTCACGAATCAAAGAAGTCACATCCACACTTTTGGTATACGTGAATGTCACACTCGGACAAGTTGCTTCAAGGGTTATATGTTCATTAACATCATACCATACCTCCATATGATCAATATCAATGTTTTCACTACTGTAAAATTGCGCTGTAAAGGCTACATTACTACCCGCAGATACCGTACTTGAAGGGATTTCCCAATAAGTAGTCGGGGTCACATGACCTATACTTGCCCAATCATCTACCGGATCATTCTTCTCACAGCTACAAATAACCATAGCCAAAAGAGGAAGTAATATCAATATTTCTTTCGTCTTCATTTCTGTATAATTTTATTATCCCAATTTCTATTTATGACTCCCGTTATTAATAGCCCAAATCATAGGTTTCTTCAACCACTCCGGATTTTTATAAGCACCTAAACGCTCCAGTTCTGCTCTATTATACTTTTCTTCTGTTTCCGGATCATAATTCAAACGCTGTATCCAGACATCAGCCAAAGTCCCATCCGGATTATAATCAATACACCAATACGGTTCATACAAATTATAGGGACGTTTAAGAGTCGGATAAATAGTAATGCCATCGTAAGTAATGCCATTCTTGTCATTGCTATAATTGTAGCGACGCATATCCGTCCAGATTTCCGGTTGTAAATACATACATACATATTTCTGACGCATAATATGTCCGATATTGAAATCCGTCTCCGGTAAATAAGCTACATCTTTCAGATAATTTCCTGTATACTTAGGATTACAATTAAAACGTTCGAAACTTTTTTCCACAGCTTTTACAGTCCATTCTCTGGAACCTGTTTTATCACCCTTCCAATACAACGCTTCTGCTTTTATCAACATCAATTCTTCCGTTAAGAATAAAGGTATATATCCGTCATTTTTGGTATAAGGATTTACTGTTTCATCAGTGGTATTCAATGGAGAAGCACAGTATAAATCCGGATAATGACTTTCTTTTGCAGAAGCATCCATACCTATATTGCATTCCAGATAGCGAAACGCCGTTCTTCCGTCAGCTCCTTTCCGAGGTTTCATCAAAGCCTCCATACGCGGATCTTTCGCATATCCGGTTCTGGGATTTACCGAAGCAAAAATTCCGAACATATCGTCCATCAAATACTTCGAAGGAATGGTTTTATCCAAATCATTCGAACGACTTTCCCAACCGCCAATCTTGGGTTTTGCAGGTCCCCATGGAGAATTTGCCTCTCCGACTCCTCCATCAAACTTATAAATCGGTTCTTCCCAATCTTCCGTTAAAGCAGCGTCTACAGCAGCAATAATTTTTTCACAAGCAGCCTGATTATTATCCCAATTAGGCAATTTACGAAGTAAAATACGCGCTTTTAATGCATATGTAAATTGTCTCCATTTCTTCAAATCACCCGAATAAATACGGTCCATCTGTCGGGTTATCGCAATATTGGCCGGATTCCCCGTAACAGCAGCATTGTTGTATTGGGCCAATAAATCGTCCACCTCTGTTAACATCCACTGATAAATAAATTCCTGCGTATCATACTTTGAAGCAGTTGCCTGATAAGCTTCCGTCAATGGCATATCACCAAAGGCATCTGTAGTCAGTTGAGTAGACATTAAACGAATGGTACGCCCTATCAAAGGAAAATTCGTATACCCTGCTTCTTCGGCAGAAGCAATCATTTCGTTAAAATTCACACCTATATCATAATAATGTCTGCGCCATTGAGGATGACGATTCATAGAAAGAAACTCCCATCCACCTTTATATGCCGTTGAGTTGACCTGACTCCTGCCACCCGTGGTAAATGCCTGAGCCAAATACATATTATATTCTGCATGATCGTAGTTTGTCTGAGCAGCATAAAAAGTCAAAACAGGCAATATTAAATCGGCAGAGACACCAGACACCGTATCGTCACTCCTATTAACATCCAAGTAATCATCACAAGATGTGAATAAGATAGAAGTACACAAAAATGCATATATCAAATTACTAATTTTTTTCATAATTCCTATACAGTTTAAAAAGTTGCATTTATTGAGAAGTTAAAACTGCGGGTACTAGGCACAGCAAAATTATCAATACCCATACGACCCGTTCCACCACTTTTTCCCGCACTAATCTGAGGATCACATCCAGTATATTTAGTCATCAAGAAAAGGTTTCTGCCTGTTATAGAGAAACGCAATCCTTTTATTGCCGTATTTCTTAATAAAGGAGTAAAATCATATCCCAATGTCACATAACTCAAACGCAGATACGAACCGTCTTCAATAAAATTGGAACTTACTGCATAGAAATATGTATTCATTGTTGTCTGATCCAAAATGATAGGTTTGGTATTCTTTATGTAAGTACCATCCGACTGTTGGACAACCCCATTGACCACAACTTCTCGATTACGGTATTTTTCTGCGAAAGAGCTTTGCCCACTTGATAACAACGAGCGGGAGGTTACATTTACCACATCCCCTCCTTTACGACTATCCAAAAGGAAAGAAAGAGTAAAGTTTTTCCAACTGATATTGGAAGAAAGCCCCAACAAAAAATCCGGTTCGCGATCCCCAATAAGATTGCCTTTTACCGGGCTAATTATCGGATACCCGTCTGCCGTACAAACAACCTGGCCGTCAGGACTACGCATATAATCTTTTCCGGATATAGCTGTTGTAGAACCGTTTAAATAAGCAGTCGGAAATATATCGCCATATTGAGTTCCTTGTATTTCCACAATATCATCCGGTAGATTAGTAACTTTACCACGATTAAAACCAAAATTCAGATTCGCATACCATTGAAAATCACGGTTTCGCATTATTTCCTGGTTCCACTGGAGTTCTACCCCCTTATTTTGAATAGCCCCCTCATTACGTGTCTGCAAGATATTTCCTTGTGTCGGAGAAACCCGCACTGTCACAATCTGATTATCTACCTTTGTCTGATAATAAGCTAAATCAAATTTTGTCTTATCATTAAAAAAGCGTAAGTCCAGACCCACCTCCCAAGAACTGGCTAATTCAGGATCTAACCATTGTGCACGGCTTTTTGTCGGATCCACTCCGAACCCTTGATCCGGAAAAGAACCTTTAATAACAAATCTTTTATCAAAAGCATAAGGATTAGTGTCCTTACCGACTTGAGCCCAGTTTCCACGCAATTTTCCATAAGTAAAAAACTCATTGGAGATATGAAATAGTTCAGAGAAAATAACACCGGCAGTTACTGACGGATAAAAATAAGATTTTTCACTTAATGTCGAAGAATAATCATTTCTGGCAGTCCCACTGATATGTGCTATCCCTTTATAATCTAAACGGATTTCTCCAAAATACCCCAAATTACGCTTCAACGAATGATACAGCGTAGTATTTTTACCTATTTCTAACGGATCAAGATTAGATATACTTTCAAATCCAGAAACGATAAACCCGTCTCCCCCCGTCGCTAATTCAACAGATTTCCTTTCTTTCAATTCATAACCAGCCAGAAAATTAAGATTAAAATCTTTCGATAAATCCCATCTATATGTAGCCAAAGCTTGTACAGTTAATAATTGGCTACGGCTTTGAGAATAATCATACTCTCCAAAATAGGACAAAGGCACATTTTCTGAGTTTTCAAAATCTGTTTTTTTGAAACGGGCCGCTGTTTGAGATTCAGAGCTTGAATGGTTTTCATCAAAACTTACCCTACCACTCAATTCCAATCCTTTTATCGGAGTCCAGTTCACACTTCCCATCAATATATTACGCGTAGCATTACTTTCTCCATTATCTCTATACCGGCTCCATAACGGGCTTAATGCCACCGCCTGCTTTTCCGTATCAGTCAAACCTTCCATCGGATACAGCCATCTCGGAGTTCCATTTGGATTTTGATAAATACGAATATCATCATTAATCGGCCAATTATATACAGTAGACAATACATCTCCTGCTCCTCTCGATTTAGTTTTCATGATATTAGCCGACATATTAACCTTTAGATTTTTAGATATTTCATATGTACCTTTCAATAAAAAATTCATCCTGTCCTGATAATCATTCGGTACTACCCCTTCTGCCATTGAATAACTGGCAGAGGCATAAGCTGAAAACTTATCAGTTCCTCCGGAAACACTTACATCATATTTATGAGTAAGTCCTGTCTGAAAGAAATTCGACACATTATCATATATTTTTTCACCCGGTTGTATCATCGGCCCCCAGCCGCCAGTCGGTGTACCGGCCGACATTATGCCACGTCCACCAGGCACATAGGTTGTCTGTAATTTAGGTAATCGGAAAACATCCTCAAATTGCACGCTGGCATTAGCATTGACAGTAATTTTTCCTTCTTTCCCACTTTTGGTGGTAATCATAATAACGCCATTGGCTGCTTCCTGCCCATACAAAGCCGATGCAGCAGAACCTTTCAGCACTGTCATGTTCTCAATATCGGCCGGATTGATCTGTGATGCAACTCCTGCTCCAGAAACAGCTACACCATCAATAATCAATAATGGTTCATTAGACTGTCCGGCATTAATTGATGAAATACCACGAATCGTTATCTGCGAAGAAGCATTTGGAGAACCTCCTGAAGTGCTAACGCTCAAACCGGAAATCTTACCCTGCAAAGTATTTACAAAATTAGTATTAGCTCCTCCCATTATTTCCTCAGAATCCAAACTTTGCACAGCATAATTAAGTTTTTTCTTTTCAGCCTTAACCCCCATCGCCGTAACAACAACCTCATCCACCATTATTGAAGACGGTTTCATCACAACATTTACCACAGACTGTTTGCCAATTTTTACCTCATGTGTCTCCATACCTACATATGAAAATACTAAAATTGAATTGTCAGGCGCTTTAATAGAATATTTTCCATCAATATCGGTAATTGTACCCAGGTTAGCATCTCCTTTCACCACTACAGAAGCCCCAATTACAGGCATCCCGTCCTCTGAAGAAGTCACTACCCCTGTAATCGTGTGCTGTGAATATGTAACCACAGCCGAAAAGAGAAAGAGTAGAACTAATAACTGTTTTTTCATAATATAATTAATTAATAATTTCATCTATGTCTATTCAATGTAACCAGATAAAATAAGCATCGGAAATAATTTCCCCCGCCCAGGTCGATGAGAGAGATATCCCTTTCATCATTTTCAGAAAGAGATATTTTTACTACTTCTTTATATCTGTCTTTATCTACCATAAAAGACTACGATTTAATAAGTTCTTAATTTACCGATTCCTCTAAACAAGGATTATAATAGAGAACGCCAATTAAGTATTATCTCTAAGGTTATTTATTATCAGACAGAGACCTTTTTTCATAAACTCCTCATTTCACTATTACCTCCATTTTCCAAGTTCTATCAGAACTTTGCTTTTTATCTATTAGCCAGGAATTGGTCAACATAGTTGGCTATTAATTGGAGGTAAGTTTTCATCAAACAAAGGCTTAAAAGAACTCTTTTGAAATAACTTCAAAGCAAAGATAAGAATTGTTTTAATATCAGGAACATAAATTTGGTTTTATTTAGATTTATATCTATTAATTCACACGATCATTGATCTCCTTGTTACATTTTGATGAATAGTAGTTTTAGGTTAACATATTTATAAAGTTATAAATTAAATTTTTATCCATTTATCTCTTTATGGTTCTTCAATATTCATAGAATGAAATTCTATTAATCCGTCCATTGGCGTTTCTTCTATAATATCTAATTCTACTCCAAAGTCTCTGGCTACTTCTCTTAGAATTTCGGAATAGCTGTAGGCAACTGAACCGATAAAACGAATAGGATAATTTTTATAGTCATATTGACATACGCTACGGATGAAAAAGTTCTTTAGGTTATTCACTAATAACTCATAGACATATTCATTATCTAAATAGTCTGCAAGAAAATAGGAAATAGTAGCTAAAAAACGATTGGGAAATGGTAAATTATAAACTGATTCCATGGCATCATTAGCTGTAATACGGAATTTTTCATAAAAGTCGGTCGTAATATCTTTAGGGGCTAACCCTTTCAATACATCAGAAAGAAATAGTTTGCCTAAAACAGCTCCGCTTCCTTCATCACCTAAAATATAACCAGCAGCCTTTACATTTTTAACAATGATTTTGCCGTCATAAAAACAAGAGTTAGAACCTGTTCCCAAAATGCAAGCAATTCCGGCATCACATTTAAACAATCCGCGTGCCGCCGCCAATAAATCGCTTTCAACTTGGATAGGGGTTTTAAATTGCGCTACCAATGAAGCACCCAAAACATTCTTTTTTTCATAAGAGGTACATCCTGCACCATAATAATAAACTTGTTCCAACTTTCTTTTGAAGAAAGATTCAGGAAGGCCGAGTCTAACGCTCCTGCTTATTTCTCTTCTGGTCTGAAAAAAAGGATTCAAACCCTCTGTGAAAACCCTCTGTACGAGACGATTATCTTCAACCAGAGCCCACTCCGTTCTTGTAGAACCACTTTCCGCGATAAGTTTCATTTCCTGTTCTTTTTTTTGATTTGGATACAAATATATAATTTTTTTTGCAACACCCCTTGTTCTTCCGAAAGAAAATGTCTGTAAAGTCTCTTAAGGCCTTTTAGCTATTCTTGAAAGAAGCTATATATCATTTGGATTTCCTCCATAAGAATGAGGTGTATCCATGAAAAAATGTGTCTACTGTTATTTCAGATAATCTCTTTCCTAAAGTTTTTTATACTATACCGTCAGAGTAGCCAACCAGAATCGCACCTATCATTACTTATGTATTCTTTGTTTTATATCACAATACATTATTATAAATAATATATAAACAAGATACTTATAATGAGTATGTTATTGCGTGTTATGAAAATATTTGCAAAGACGGGGTTGATCGATTGGATATAACCTCACGTTCTGGTGTAAACATTAAATATACATATATTATTCTGATAAAGATTGAAAAATAGCGCTGTGCAATTTTATAATATTCAATCGGTATTCTTGACATATAAAACAAGTTGAGAACTGTTGATCAGGTACATTTTTACAACAATAGTATTCAGTTGATTCAAAAATAAAAGAAGTCTTTAGTTCTGATAGAACTTGGTAAACAGTCAATATCATTTCTTTTTGATACCACAAAGAATTGCAACACAAACAAAAGACTATTTTATAAAAACAGCAAAAAATATAAAAAAGAAATCACTCTATTTAACAAAAGCTAAATTAAAGTAATTGACATAGATAATTTAAAGATATAAGCAGAATAATCATGCTATACACCCTTCAAAAGTCTTTAATCATTTTCTGCAAATCACATACTACATTCACATATAACACATTAAGTTCATAAACAAATAATGATAGCAGAAAACAGTTATTAATCCCACCATTTCAACAAAGAAAAATTTATCAAAAACTATAATATCAATTACAGAGGAAATTTTTGGTAAAATATAAAAAACAGAAAATAATTTTCGATTAAGCAATCAAAATATATCACCATTACAACAATACAGACTAATTTATTTTTTATTTACATAATATTTAAACGAATTTCTTAATAGAAACACAGAAGGACAATAAACAAATGTAAGTATTTAAAAACAAACAAATCACTACAAACAAAAAGGCATGCACGCAGCATTAGGTAATTATAGCATACAGTAAATAGGAAATGTAACAAATTGATAATCAGCACGCAGATATCATCACTATTGCCCCCGTAGACAAACCGCCCGTTCCTCGTAGACAAACCATCCATTCCTCTACGATGAACGGGCGGTTTGTCTACGAGGAAAGCACTTATTATTTATAATAATACACAATAAACAGAGAGAGGGAAACAATATCTTCATACTACATGTAAACTTATTGAAACAAAAACGAGAATCAGAAAAAGAGCAAAAACAACGTTTTTTACAAAGTTTCAAAAAATCATTTTTCGATACAAAATAAGTAAAAAAGAATCATAATATGCTAAAAACATTCACTAATAGTATAAAACACGTTAATTAAATTCCTAAAAATTTGTTTCTAATAATAAATTAATGAATATTTGAGAAGTAAGATGAGTAAAAGTAGCCTAAACATCCTTTGAAATAAACGGATGTATCTATTCCTCAACACCTATTTCGTCAAAAAGCATTAAGCTTAATATATAAAATACCATTTATTAACCTTTTAATTCTTTTAGATCATGAGAAAGTTTTTTCTATTGTTGCTACTTTACTTAGTCCAACAAGTTCATGCACAAGAAATCAGTGTAGTATCCGTGAAACAATTACCGAAATCAAGCATCGGTAAAAGCTATCATCCCAAATTCAGCCCTAATGGAGAATACCTACTTCTAACCTCTGATAATTATTCAGGGCTTAAAAAATTTGATTTGAAAAATGAGCAAGTATCCATTATCACCGAAGCTCCCAATGCAGGATACAACGTACAAATAAGTGCGGACGGGAATAACATTATCTATCGAGAGCAGTCATTCAACAAGCGAAACATGAGGGAGACCGCCCTGAAGAAGATAGACTTAACTAACAAAAAGGAAAACCAACTTATCTCTCCTACCCGAGACCTTCAATTACATAAGACCATAAATGGGAACCTTGTATATGTAAAAAACAATAAGTTATCAACCAAAAGAATATATGGAGAAAAAATAAAAACAGTACCGGATATTGTCAATATCGAAAATCGGCAATTGGTCTTATATCGGAACGGTGAACGTAAAGAGATCTCTCCCAACGGAAAAAACTGTAGCTATCTATGGCCTTCCATCTCGCCCGATGGAACAAAGTTATTATATAAAGTTGCCGGCAAAGGTACATTCATCTCCAATATCGACGGCAGCAGCCCGATTCGAATAGCTAATTTAAACGCCCCTGTCTGGCTCGGGAATGAATGGATTATAGGGATGAATGATAAAGATAACGGAGAACGAATCCTCTCTTCATCCATTGAAGCCGTTTCGATAGACGGACAAAAACATCAAACCCTCAGCGATCCTTCCACGATAGCCATGTTTCCGGCTGTCTCAACCGACAACTCATCTATCGCTTTCAATAGTGACAACGGAGATATTTACCTCATGAAAATCAATATCAAACAAAAAGCCAAATAAGATATGAAAACACTAAAGTCAATTATAATAGCCTGCTTATACATAATAATATGTACAGATGTAACTGCGAAAGATCTTACAGGGGTGAGAATCTATATCAATCCGGGACACGGAGGTTTCGATGCAGCCAACGACCGAAACGTAGTAACCATCCCTTATGCCGCCAATGATATAAACGGTTTTTGGGAATCTTCTTGCAGCCTGACAAAAGGATTAGCTCTCAGAGATATGCTGGAGGCTCACGGAGCAACCGTCATGATGTCACGTACAGAAAACAGAGATGAAGACGACCGGAATCTGACCGAGATTGCAGAAGAAGCCTCAGCAAACAGCATGGATGCATTTTTATCCATTCACAGCAATGCTGTAGGCGTAAACCAGGGCACTAATTACCTCTTGTTACTGTATCGCGGAACCGACGACGAACCGGATCCGGCATTAAGCAAACCAATGGCACAGGCGTGTTGGTCCAGGATGTATGACAACCCGCTCACCAACTGGACATATTATAGTGCAACTAATATGAATGTACGTGGCGACTACTCGTTCTATGGCTACCATTTAGGCGTATTAAGAAACAATACCGTACCGGGCTTTCTTTCAGAAGGAGAATTTCACGACTACCTGCCGGAAACGCACCGACTGCTCAATGAAGATTATCGCAAATTAGAATCTGCACGTTTTTTCCGTTATTTCTGTGACTATTTTGAAGCAGATCAAGCATCAAAAGGAATACTTGCCGGTCTCGTAAAGAGTTCAAACGAACGTATCAATAATCCACTATATCTTTATAAAACAGGCACAAATGACCAATGGCTTCCCGTGAATAAAGCTAAAATAGAACTATTCGACAACAACGGTACACTCATCGACTCTTACGTAACCGACGAGTGTTACAACGGGTTTTATAGTTTCTTTGACTTAGAGCCAGGAAAATACAAACTAAAAATAACAGCAGAAAACTATGCAGCAGCAGATATAGAAACTGAAGTAAAAGCCGGAGAGACTACATCTTTAATAACGCAAATTGAAAACAAAAACGTAGTCACCGAAAAAGAAGTGCCAGCAGATTATCCGGAGCCGGATCAAGAAGCAGGAACCGTAGCCATGCCTTTCTACAAAACTCAGGAAATTTCAAAAAATACCTTCGAATGGTTTCAAGACAAAAATATCCGAAAAAGCCTGTTACACAACAAGAAGCTATATATCCTTACCACTGAACCCAAAATCTATATAGCCGATCCAAATACCGGTGATTTGATTTCCGAGCTAAAACTTACCGGCATCGAAGGAGGGATTCTACCAATAAGCGATATCGCATTTTCTGCCGACGGATACCTGATGGCTTGTAATAAAAACATCGTTACTCTACCGGCAGACGGAGAGAAGTTTAAAGTTTACACATGGAATGACGACGAGTCAGATCCTATACTCTTCTTCGAAACCACTCAGCAAGGAAACTTCTCAGCCTCTACCATTGGAGAAACCTTTGCCATCAGCGGTCCACGTTGGAAATGTAACATATACACGCCGGCCATCACCACAGGCACCTCAAAACAAATCCGTATAGTAGGCTATCAGATAGACGAGGAACTGCCGAACATAATTGGTTATAAATACATGATGGATACCACCAAATACACAGAAGCTCTTTGGGGAGAAACGTTCACTTTCACGATCTCGCCTCTCGGAACAGACCGTCTCATCATAGATAGTGAAAAATTAATGCCAACAGAATTCGGATTTGACTGGACGGCTGCCGACCGTAGTCCCTTAACCGAACACGGCGCAATAAACGAAGGAATCCTTTCCCCTCAAGCCAAAGGTGCTAATTTCTTCCAATATGCACGGCATTCTTTCATGATATCACCCGATTGTAGTGCCGACCACAGCCACGTAAGTGCGATTCTATTTGATATAACCGATGGGCTGGACAAGGCTGTTAAAATATCAGAAAAGATGCCAGATGACGGTTTAAGTGAAAATGCCGTACCCTACATGATGGCAGCAGGAATTGTTAACGGATACGATATCGATCTTTATCTTTATGCACAAAACGCAGGCATAGCCCGTTATCAAACTATCACCACCACCGCTACGGCCAACATCTATGCTTCCGGACTTCAATTGGAAAGCACCGGACAAGAATATAAATTCAGTTTCATCCTTAACGAAAATGCGAATGAAGTATTTATTGAATTTGTCAATGGCGAAAAGATATTAAAATCATATAGCGCAGGTACTCTATCCAAAGGTAACCATACGGTTTCAACGACAAAAGCGGAAATTCCTGCCGGCAAAGATATGCATTGGCAGATTAAAGCGACCGCCGAAAGTGTTGCCCGTCCGGTAAAAATGACTGGAGATGGAGAAACTCTTAAATTCTATAATGCATATGGAGTTGCCATAGACAACAATCCGGAAAGCCCTTACTTCGGCCGTATATACGTGGCAAGTAGTAAAGGAGGCACTTCAGCCGGGCGAACCACCGACCAAGGTATCTACATAATGGATCCGTTGTTCGGAGACATCACAAATCAATCCAACAAAGCTTATGACGGCGGAATAACCTGGAGTAGCAGCAATAGCCCGTTCCGTCTGGCCATAGCACCGGATGGCAGGATATTTATGTGCGATTTCAGTGACGGTAATTCCGGTATCTATGTTATGGATCCGTCTAAGCCGAATGAAAAATTCATCAGCCTGTTCGAAGGGCTTACCAGAGATACGAACGGACTTGCCAGCAATACAAACAACGAACCCGTACACGGTTCTTCCTCCTCTTGCTACGTGACGGGAAGCGGCGAAAACACAATATTATATACTTTTGATGAAGATTATAAGGTGGATGGTAAAGCAGGAAATATACTACAATACAACATTGGAACAGCTACCCACTGGACAGAAGCACCCAGCATCGCATTCAACAATGCGGCTACCGGCGGATATCAAGCTAATATGAATTCAACGATTCTCCCCGACGGACGCGGTGGTTGGTGGATCTCTCAATACCGGGCAGCCGATGAAGCAGCCGTTCCTTCTCTGATCCACTATAACGGCACCCAAGTAGATTTTGTATCTGGTAAAACAGATCCTACGATCATCGAGAATTCCCGGAATGGCGGTATGGCTATCAGCCTTGACGGAACCCGCATCGCCATGGGATGCAACAACGAAATAAAAATACTGGGTATCAGTTATAACGAAGAAGGAATACCTTCCATCAAACGCCTCCACTCCATAAAACCAGGAATCGGAGCTAACTCCAATAGCCTGGCATTCGACTGGGGAGGCAATGTATATCTAATCTCCAATTCCGGAGAACGCTTGGGAATGTGGGCCTTACCTAAAGCAGACAACACTTCTGTCACACCCGCACCATCTTCTCAAACTATCTCTAAAGAGATAGGTACCGTTGTAAATCTCGAAGCTACCGCCGCACCCGAAGGTATATCCTTATCATGGGAAGAGCCCGAAGGTTCTGTAGGAACTCCGGAATACAATATATACCGTGGTTCAGAATTAATAACCACAGTAACCGGAACCACTTACACAGACGAAATCTCGGAAGATGGTGAATACTCATACAGTGTAACTGCCGTATATGGAACTTACGAAACAGAAAAAGCAACCGTTTCTATCAAAATAACCGGAATAGAAGAATCGACGATGGCCACTTCCATCTATCCTAATCCGACAGACGGACCGGTAAACATCGAATCAGAAGAAACCATTCATTCTATCCAGGTATTCGACATAAACGGGCGAACCATTCTGAATATGAACAATTTGAATACAAATAAAGAAACAATCAACCTTTACGAACAGTCCGGCGGAGTTTATATCATCAAAATAAACGGCATGACTTACCGAATCATTCGTAAATAAAAGCATGCGAAACCGATAAACGAGTCATTGCAAATTAATAATAAGCTGACAAGAGACCATAAAGAAAATATTACCGGTCCCTTGTCAGCTCACAAAACAAAGTATCGAACAATGGAGTACACAGCTATTTTCCTATTGCCATCAGGTGAAGTATAAGTATATACTTTACATATACAAAAGTGTATACTCTTACATCATAAAAGTATATACTCTTGGCACACAAAAGTACATACTCTTATAATCACCTATTAATCAAATGAATATAGAAGTAAAATAGGACATTCAAGTCCCATGTATTCAGCCGGATATATATTTACACCTGTTTACCACACACCTTTAAACGTGTAAATACAAGTTTGCAAATTATTGATTATAATTCTAAAAATAAAAAAATATATGTTTCTAATATTAAATCATATATTATCTTTGCAGATAAAGAACTTCCCCTTATATAATACATTATGAAAAAAATTCTACTTATAGTCATTTTAACATGCATCACTTTCTATTGTCAGGCAAATCAGAACCGGGTGATTGTAGGTGCAGAGCAAACAAACGTTTATCTCCCCTTATTGAAAAATAAGCGAATAGCTATTTTTTCCAATCATACCGGTATGATCGGAAATAAGCACTTACTGGACGTGTTGTTGGAGAATAAGATAAATGTAGTAGCCATATTCTCTCCCGAACACGGGTTTCGTGGTAACGCAGATGCCGGAGAACACGTTTCAAGCTCGGTGGATTCGAAAACCGGCGTGCCCATCCTCTCGTTATACGATGGTAAATTAGGTAGGCCCAGTGAAGAATCGATGCGGAAATTCGACCTGCTGATAGTCGACATACAAGATGTAGGATTAAGATTTTATACCTACTATGCATCCATGGTCCGCTTGATGGATGCATGTGCAGAGTATAACCGCAAAATGTTGATACTGGATCGTCCTAATCCGAACGGTCACTATGTAGACGGCCCCATCTTAGACATGAAATACAAATCAAGCGTCGGATGGCTTCCCATTCCGATAGTACACGGCATGACATTAGGAGAACTGGCATTAATGGTTAATGGCGAACGGTGGTTGCCGGCTTCACGCATTTGTGATATAACAGTCATAAAATGCAAGAACTATACACACCAGACAATGTATGAATTGCCGATCCCTCCCTCCCCTAACCTGCCGAATATGAAAGCTGTGTACCTTTATCCTTCTACCTGCTACTTCGAGGCAACTCCCGTCAGTCTGGGTAGGGGGACACAGCTTCCTTTTCAAATATACGGACACCCTAATATGTTAGGATATGATTACACCTTCACACCACAAAGTATACCGGGTGCAAAAAATCCTCCCCAACTCAACAGAATTTGCCACGGTGTGAATTTAAGTGAACTGAGCAATGAAGAAATATGGAAAAAAGGAGTAGATTTGAGTTATCTTATCGATGCCTACCGGAATCTGAATATGGACGATTACTTTTTCCGGCCGTTTTTCGAGCTGTTGACAGGTAGAGATTATGTACGAAAAATGATAAAACAAGGTAAAAATGCGGATGAGATCAAAGCGATGTGGAAAGAAGATGTAGAGAAATTCAAGATACAACGCAAGCCTTACCTTATATATGAAGAATGACCGGTTCTTTCCTGTTGATGAATTACAAATTATTAAATTATAAATGACCGCATGACTCCAGTTTCTATTTTAATCACAATCGTGGCGTATTTCATTATCCTGTTTACGGTTTCATACATCGCAGGCAGAAAGGCCGATAATGAAGGTTTTTTCGTTGGGAACCGTAAATCGGCCTGGTATGTAGTGGCTTTTGCCATGATCGGCTCCAGTATATCCGGAGTGACATTCGTTTCCGTTCCGGGTATGGTAGCGGCAAGCGGATTCTCCTATTTGCAGATGGTACTCGGTTTCGTCGCAGGGCAAATCATTATCGCCTTTGTTTTGATACCGCTTTTCTACCGGATGAATTTAGTATCCATTTATGAGTATCTGGAGAACCGGTTCGGTCTGTCTTCTTACAAGACCGGTGCATGGTTCTTTTTCATCTCAAAAATGTTAGGAGCAGCCGTGCGGTTATTCCTTGTTTGCCTTACACTACAACTGTTGGTATTCGAGCCTTTCCACCTGCCGTTTATTCTTAATGTCATCATTACCGTAGCTCTTGTCTGGCTATACACTTTCCGTGGCGGTGTAAAATCACTGATATGGACCGATTCCCTGAAAACGTTCTGTCTGGTAGTATCCGTAGTTCTATGTATCTATTATATCGCTTCCGATCTTAAGTTAGGTTTCGGAAGTATGATAGCCACCATCTCCGAGAATGATTTTTCCCGCATGTTCTTTTTCGATGATGTGAATGATAAGCGCTACTTCTTCAAGCAATTCCTGGCGGGAGTGTTCACAATGATCGCTATGACCGGACTGGATCAGGACATGATGCAACGCAATTTAAGCTGTAAAAATTTTAAGGATTCACAGAAGAATATGATTACCAGCGGTATTTCCCAATTCTTCGTCATCCTGTTATTTCTCATGTTAGGAGTGTTATTATACACATTTACCGCACAACACGGAATTGAAAACCCCGAGAAAAGCGACGAATTATTCCCGATGATAGCTACCGGTGATTATTTCCCGGCCATAGTGGGCGTACTGTTTATTATCGGACTGATTTCATCTGCTTATTCGGCAGCCGGTTCGGCTCTGACCGCCTTGACAACTTCTTTTACAGTAGACATATTAGGAGCAAAAAACAAAGCAGAAAATGAATTGGTAAAGATACGCAAACGTGTACATATCG
The DNA here is from genome assembly GCF_000432295.1 of Bacteroides sp. CAG:189. NCBI lineage: Bacteria > Pseudomonadati > Bacteroidota > Bacteroidia > Bacteroidales > Bacteroidaceae > Bacteroides > Bacteroides sp. CAG:189. The sequence continues at coordinate 19,311 of NZ_HF991053.1, read as the reverse complement.
GCATGGCCATCATCATGGGCATTGTCATCTTCGTGTTCAATCAATTGAATAACACCAGCGTAATCGATGCTGTCTACATCTTGGCCAGTTACACCTACGGACCTATTTTAGGACTTTTTGCTTTTGGCATTTTCACAAAAAAACAGGTACGCGATAAATATATCCCCATAGTAGCCATTGTTTCTCCCATCCTCTGCTTTATCCTGCAAGAAAATTCGGAGAAGTGGTTTAACGGATATCAGTTCAGTTATGAGTTACTGATATTCAATGCATTGTTCACTTTTATAGGTCTTTGCCTGCTTATTAAAAAGAAAAAATAATTTTTTAATCAGATAATCAAGTATCACGCCGTATGAATAAGAAAATATATACCGGTATTCTATTTTTGTTCGCTGTATTAACCGGCATCCGGGCGCAGATCGGGGAGCACTTTCGTTTTGCTCTCCTGACAGACATTCATGTCACCCAAAAAGGAACCGCCTTTGACGATCTCCAAAACTCCATTCACCAAGTGAACAGAACGCAAGATATCGACTTCGTACTGGTAACGGGTGACATCACAGAAGAGGGTGACCGTGCTTCCATGCAAAGAGTGAAAGCAGCTCTCGGCCAATTAAAAGTCAAATATTATATCATTCCCGGAAATCATGAAACAAAATGGAGCGAAAGCGGAGTGACGGATTTCGGGCATATTTTTGGCGGAGAACGTTTCAAATTCGAACATAAAGGCTTTCTCTTTTTAGGATTCAATTCCGGACCATTAATGCGTATGGCCGATGGTCATGTCGTTCCGCAAGACATCACCTGGCTTAAGAAAGAATTGAAAGAGGCCGGAAAAGAGAAACCCGTATTTCTGGTCACTCACTATCCGATGCTAAAAGGCGATGTGGATAATTGGTACGACGTAACAGACGCTGTGCGCCCTTATAACATCCGCGCTTTTCTGGGCGGGCATTACCATCTCAACAAATTCTTCTCATACGATGGTATTCCCGGAATCATCAACCGTTCCAATCTGCGTGGAAAAGAAGCAATTGGTGGGTACAACATTTATGAAATCACCCCGGATTCCCTTCTTGTCTATGAACAGAAAATTGGTAAGGAGCCTCAAAAGTGGTGCTCGCTCTCATTAGTCCACTCATATTATGACAAAAAAGGAGCAACAGACAAATATCCCGATTACTCCGTAAACAAAGAGTATCCGCAAGTAAAAGAAAAATGGTTAGTACAAACCGGTATCGGTATTTATTGCTCACCGGCAATAGCCGATAAGCAAGTTTTTGTAGGTGATGATATGGGCTTTCTGACCTCCTATAGCCTTCAAAAAGGGAAAAAACAATGGAGTTTCCATTCCGGCAACCGTATAGTAGGAACACCGGCGGTGGC
>NZ_HF991053.1:0-17898 GCF_000432295.1 Bacteroides sp. CAG:189 | reverse complement strand
CCGGCGGTAGCCGACGGCATAGTCGTATTCGGCTCAGCCGATAAGAAGATTTACGCGTTGAACGCAAACAATGGAGAATTACGCTGGGAAGTAGAAGCCCAAGAACCAGTCCTGGGTGCTGTGACCATTGATAACGGAATAGTTTATATAGGGGCCAGCGATCATACATTCCGCGCTATCGATCTCTATACCGGAAAAATCAAATGGACATACACAGGTGTAAAAGGTTATATAGAAACCCGCCCTCTGATTGAAGAAGACAAGGTGATTTTTGGAGCATGGGATAACACACTCTACGCCCTCAACAAGAATACCGGAGAAGAACTGTGGAAATGGACAGGCGGATTAACCCGTATGCATTTCTCTCCTGCAGCAGTATGGCCGGTAGCCGCTAATGGCAAAGTATTCATTACTGACCCGCAACGTGCCATGACTGCCATCGATTTGGCAACAGGAGAGACCATATGGCGTACTTACCAGTCTACCGTACGCGAAACAATCGGATTGTCTGCCGATAAAAAACGGGTATACAGTAAGACAATGAATGACAGCATCGTCTGCTACTCTACCCAAGGAGACAAGCCACACCAGTTATGGAGCTCCAATGTCGGCTTTGGTTATGAGCATGCTCCTTCCATGCAAGTCGAAAAAGACGGAGTAATGTTCGGCAGTACGAAAGGAGGGCTTATCTTTGCACTGGAGCCATTAACAGGCAAAGTTCTATGGAAGTACAAAATCGGTAACTCTCTGATTAATACCGTTGTCCCTATCAATCGCCATCAGGTATTATTCACGGCTACCAGTGGAGAAACCGGACTGTTAGAGTGGAAAGAACCAAAAGAATAAGAAAAATAAAAATATATAAAACTGAAATATGAAAACTACAATTAATTGCTTCATCCCTTTTGCAGATGCAGCACAGGCCGAAAAGACAATACAGGGTTTGAAATCGTCAAACTTGGTAAAAGATATATATTTGTTAGTAACGGAAGACACGGAAGTTCCTCTCCAGGGATGCCGGATTCTGCACGTGCCGGCACTCAATTCCACTGCAACCATGCGCATAATAGCTGCCCACTCCGATGCCGACTACACACTGTTTTATACTAAGTACACTACACTAAAACTGGGCATGTTTGCCCTCGAACGCATGACCCGCATTGCAGAAGACAGTGTTGCCGGCATGGTATACGCCGACCATTACCAAGTATCAGAAGGGATTCAAAAAAATGCTCCTGTAATAGATTACCAGTTTGGCAGTCTTCGCGATGATTTCAACTTCGGATCGGTTTTGCTATACAAGGCAAGTGCCCTGCAAGAAGCCGTCACCCGAATGAAAACCGACTATCAATTTGCCGGCCTGTATGACCTGCGGCTTAAACTCTCGCAAAAGGAATCGCTGGTTCACATCAACGAGTATCTCTATTCGGAAATAGAAAACGATACCCGAAAAAGCGGTGAAAAAATATTCGATTATGTAGACCCCAAAAATCGAGGAGTACAAATAGAAATGGAACAAGCTTGCACAGAACATCTGAAAGAGATAGGCGGCTATCTGGCTCCTACCTTCAAAAAGATCGAATTCGATGCCACCGATTTTGAATATGAAGCTTCTGTCATTATTCCGGTACGCAATCGCATCCGTACCATCAAGGATGCCATCCGTTCGGTATTAAACCAAAAAACGGATTTCAAATTCAACCTCATCGTCATCGACAACCACTCTACTGACGGTACAACAGATGCGATCCGTGAATTTGCATCCGACGACCGTCTCATTCACATCCTGCCCGAACGCAATGACTTAGGTATTGGCGGGTGTTGGAATCTCGGAGTGCATCATGATAAATGTGGAAAATTCGCCGTACAATTGGATAGTGACGATGTATACAAGGACGAAAACACCCTAAAAACAATGGTTAATGCGTTCTATGAACAAAACTGTGCAATGGTGGTAGGTACCTATATGATGACGGATTTCCACATGAATATGATTGCTCCGGGCATCATCGACCATAAAGAATGGACTCCCGAAAACGGACGCAACAATGCCCTGCGTATCAATGGGCTGGGTGCTCCACGTGCTTTTTACACACCGGTATTACGAGAAATCAAAGTCCCCAACACCAGCTATGGAGAAGATTATGCTCTCGGACTCAATTTCTCCCGCCGGTACCAGATAGGCCGTGTTTACGAGGTAGTATATTTATGCCGCCGTTGGGACGATAATTCCGACGCTTCATTGGACACTATAAAAATGAACGGACACAACCTGTATAAAGACCGTATCCGCACTTGGGAATTACAGGCCCGCATTGCCATGAACCGTCATCAAATGTAAGGACAAAGATGGATACAAAACAGAAAATAGAACGGTTGCTAACCGACCAGCTTTCTGCATGGGAGTTGGCCGGAAACAATTATGCAGCATTAGCCCGGATTAAAGTCAAAGACCTAAATGTAAACGGGATGCACTATAAAGTACAATTTAATCCTGCACGCATTGTCTCTTCGGCAGCCAAAGTAGATGCCCAATCCATACAAGAACGGAAATGTTTTCTTTGCCCCGCCAACCTCCCTGCCATGCAGAGAGGGATTCCATTCAAAGATAATTATCAGATACTGATTAACCCGTTTCCGATTTTCCCGAAGCACCTTACTGTTCCGGCTTTAGAACACGTGGACCAACGTATAAAAAAACGTTTTGGAGACATGCTCGATCTGGCGGCTATTGCCGAAGATTACATCGTTTTTTATAACGGTCCGAAATGTGGTGCTTCCGCTCCCGACCATGCTCATTTTCAAGCTGGCAATAAAGGTTTTCTCCCTCTTGAACAAGAATGGAAGAATAAGAAAGCCGGAAAGATTGTCACCTACAGGACAGCGTCTCTTTCTTATCTGGATGATGCTCCACGAACCACTCTGGTTATAGAAACCGGAAACCGGGAAGACGCCATCGCACTATTCAACTTTGTATACAACGCAATGGAACTCAAACCGGGAGAAGACGAACCCATGATGAACATTCTTGCATGGACAGAAAACAGCCAATGGATTGTTTGCATTTTTCCACGCGCCAAGCACCGCCCGTCCTGCTATGCGGCAGCAGGAGACGCCAATATCCTCATCAGTCCGGCATCCGTAGATATGGGAGGTGTATTCATCACCCCGCAGGAAAAAGACTTTGAAAAGCTAACGGCAACAGACATTATGTCTATACTCGGAGAAGTCTGTCTGGACACAGATGAGTTTCGTAAACTAAGACAACGCATAAAAGAACAATTATGAAAGAGCCCAAAGTACATGTCGGCATCCTGTCCGAAACAAAAATAGAATTTATTTTTCCGGATACTTATCGTGTCAACGAAAAAGAAGTATCCGGAAAACAACTTGTCCTTTTTGATAATGGTAAGATTCTCTGGAAAAACAACCGTTACGATGAATTGCTGTTTGAACCCTTGCGGGAAGAGACTGACTCTTTCGAATTATTAGATGTAACGATCGGCATCAATTTCCATTGGGAACGCAAGGAGAACCAACGTTTTCACGGAGCACTGAAATTTATTGTAGAAGATGAAAAGATAACCGGTATCAATGTCATCCATGTAGAAGATTATTTAACCAGTGTCATCTCTTCGGAAATGAGCGCAACCGCTTCTTTGGAACTGCTGAAAGCCCATGCAGTCATTTCGCGCAGTTGGCTACTTTGTCAGTTGAAAGTGGAAAGTGGAAAGTTGAAAGTTGCTATGCAGCATAATAACGCAGCCAACTCTCAACTTTTAACTCTCAACTCTCAATTAAATAAGGACTCTCAACTTTCAACTTCCAACTTTCAACTAATCAAGTGGTACGACCGGGAAGACCATGTGCACTTTGACGTATGCGCCGATGATCATTGTCAACGCTACCAAGGAATCACCCGGGCAAGCACTGAAATGGTAGAGCAAGCCATCCAAGCTACCCGGGGACAGGTATTAACATCCGAAAATAAAATCTGCGATGCGCGCTTCTCTAAATGTTGCGGAGGGGCCTTCGAAGAATTTCAATACTGCTGGGAAGACGTAAAACACCCCTATCTTGTCAAACAACGAGACAGTAAAAAAGCGACCTTCCTACCCGATCTACGTATCCATTCAGAAGCAGAGAAGTGGATACGGACCTCTCCTGATGCATTCTGTAATACGAAAGAAAAGAGAATACTCAGTCAGGTATTGAACAACTACGATCAGGAAACTACCGATTTTTACCGCTGGAAAGTAGAATATACACAGGAAGAACTGGCCAAACTTATTTTCCAACGTTCCGGCATCGACTATGGGCAGGTTATAGATTTGATCCCTATAGAACGCGGCACATCCGCCCGTATCTCAAAGTTAAAAATCATAGGAACGAAAAAGACGCTCATCATCGGTAAGGAACTGGAAATCCGGAGAACCCTGTCTCCTTCCCACTTATACAGTTCGGCATTCGTTGTGGACAAAACAGAGGTAAAAAATGGTATTCCCGGAAAATTCATTCTCACAGGTGCCGGTTGGGGACATGGTGTAGGGCTCTGCCAGATCGGTGCCGCCGTAATGGGCGAACAAGGTTATGCTTACGATGAAATATTGTTGCACTATTACATCGGTGCCGCTATCGAGAAATTATATTAAATATATACCGTCATGAAAAACAAGAAACTATCACCGTGGGCTTGGATACCGACATTGTACTTTGCACAAGGTCTACCTTACGTAGCTGTGATGACCATCTCTGTCATTATGTATAAAAAGCTCGGTATCTCCAACACAGACATCGCACTATATACCAGTTGGTTATATCTCCCTTGGGTTATCAAACCATTCTGGAGCCCTTTTATCGATTTACTGAAAACCAAACGTTGGTGGGTAGTAACCATGCAGATTCTGGTGGGAGCAGGACTGGCCGGAATAGCTTTCACCATCCCAATGCCTAATTTCTTTCAGATAACCCTTGCCATATTCTGGCTGGTAGCTTTCAGTTCGGCTACACATGATATAGCCGCCGACGGGTTCTACATGCTGGCTTTAAGCGTCCGGGACCAAGCTATGTATGTCGGCATCCGAAGTACTTTTTACCGGATTGCAACAATAGCCGGACAAGGACTTCTGGTCGTACTGGCCGGAGAACTGGAAAAGCGTACTTCTACCATAGCCATGGCATGGAGTATTACATTCTATATCCTTGCAGGACTCTTCATTGCATTCTATTTATACCACAGTTACATTTTGCCTCATCCGGCATCCGACAAGCCGGCAGTGGGCAATGTGACCGCGAACAACATATTCAAAGAGTTCTTTGCCACATTCGCAAGTTTCTTCAAAAAGCCGCAAGCCGGAGTTGCCATATTGTTCATGCTGTTCTACCGCTTACCGGAAGCACAATTGGTAAAGCTTATCAATCCTTTTCTACTCGATCCTATTGAAAAAGGCGGGTTAGGGCTGAGTACAGCCGAAGTCGGCTGGGTATACGGCACTATCGGTATTATAGGACTCACTCTCGGAGGAATCATCGGCGGTATTTGCGCGGCAAAAGGCGGACTACAAAAATGGCTATGGCCAATGGCATGGAGTATATCACTCACTTGCATTACATTTGTTTATCTGGGATATTTTCAGCCGCAAGATCTTCTCACAATCAATATTTGTGTATTTATCGAACAGTTCGGATACGGATTCGGTTTCACGGCTTATATGCTTTACTTAATTTATTATTCCGACGGTGAACACAAGACAGCACATTATGCCATTTGTACCGCTTTCATGGCATTAGGTATGATGTTGCCGGGTATGATGGCCGGTTGGCTACAGGAACTTATCGGATACGAGAAGTTCTTTATCTGGGTAATGATCTGTTGTGCTGCTACAATAGCTGTCTGTGCATTCATCAAGATCGATCCGAATTACGGTAAAAAAGAAGAAACAGAAGAAATTAAAGAAACCCAAAAATAAAACAATAACGATTCGAAACAGAGATATTTATGAACAAATTCCGATTTATTATTCTTAGCACCTGCTGCCTGCTGTCCCTCACCATACAGGCACAAAAAATAAAAATCAAAACCGGTATTGAGGTTCTGAAAGAACAGAACTTCAAATGCCTCGAAGGAAAACGTGTCGGCCTCATCACCAATCCGACCGGAGTAGACAATCACTTGAAATCGACCATCGATATCCTTCACGAAGCCCCCAACGTGAATCTGGTAGCTCTATACGGACCGGAACATGGTGTACGCGGTGATGTTCATGCCGGAGACAAAGTGGATAACTCCGCCGATCCGTCTACCGGCCTACCGGTTTATTCACTTTACGGAAAGACTCGCAAACCAACCCCTGAGATGCTAAAAGACATCGATGTGTTAGTATACGATATACAAGATATCGGTTGTCGTTCATTCACTTATATCAGTACCATGGGAGTGGCCATGGAAGCCGCAGCCGAAAATGGAAAGGAATTTATCGTGCTCGACCGTCCAAACCCGGTGGGTGGTGAAAAGGTGGAAGGCAATCTGGTAGAAGATAAATACATTTCTTTTGTAAGTCAATTTAAGATTCCGTACCTTTACGGACTCACTTGCGGCGAATTAGCTTTGATGCTGAACGGTGAAAATATGCTGGGCAAGCGGTGCGATCTGCACGTGGTGAAAATGAAAGGATGGAAACGCAAGATGGACTATGTGCAAACCGGCTTGCAATGGATTCCTTCCTCCCCCCACATTCCGCATCCACATTCAGCCTTCTTCTATCCGGTATCGGGCATACTCGGAGAACTGGGTTATCTGTCCATCGGAGTAGGTTATACCATTCCATTCCAGATGTTTGCCGCCCCATGGATAAAAGCCGAAGAACTGGCCGGCAAGCTAAATCAATTGCAACTGCCCGGTATCGTTTTCCGTCCGATACACCTCAAGCCGTTTTATTCCGTAGGGAAAGGAGAGCATCTGCAAGGAGTACAAGTGCATATTATGGATTACCGGAAAGCTGCACTAAGTGAAATACAATTTCTGGTAATGCAAGAGGTGGCTGCTCTTTATCCGGAACATACTGTATTCGATCATGCAGACAAAGGACGTTTCGACATGTTCGATAAAGTAAGCGGCTCCAATGAAATACGCGAACGTTTCAGCAAACATAACCGTTGGGAAGACATTCGTGACTATTGGTATAAAGATGTAGACAGCTTCCGGCAATTGTCTAAAAAATATTATTTATATAAATAAAAATGGATAAGGAGAATAAGTACCAGGCCTTTCTGCAGGAAATTTCACAGTTTGTCCCGCAAGAAAGAATCTACACTGACGAATTACGTCGGCTGGCATGGGGAACAGATGCAGGTTTCTACCGGCTCATTCCCCAGATCGTCATTCGTTCGAACAACGAGCAGGAGATATCGGATTTATTGCGTTCGGCAACCCGACATCAGTTGCCGGTGACCTTCCGTGCAGCCGGAACGAGCTTATCCGGACAAGCCATCAGCGACTCTATTCTCATTATAGCCGGAAAAAACTGGGAAAAATACAGCATTTCTCCCGATCATAACCGGATCACATTGCAACCCGGCATCATCGGGCAGCGTGTCAACGAACTGTTACAGCCATTCGGACGTAAATTCGCCCCGGATCCGGCTTCAGTAAAAAGTGCCATGATAGGCGGCATTGTGATGAATAACGCTTCCGGTATGAATTGCGGGACACATGCCAACAGCGATAAGATGTTATTATCTGCGCGTATTATACTGGCAGATGGCACTTTGCTCGATACCGGCAATGACGCCAGCAAACAGGCTTTTTCAATGAAGCATGCAGAGTTTATCACACAAATTCAATCCCTGCGTGACCAAATTCGTACCGATAAAGAACTCAGCGCCCGGATTCGCTATAAATATTCAATCAAAAATGTAACGGGACTGAATTTATTACCTTTCATCACATTCGATGATCCGTTCGATATCATCACTCACTTAATGGTAGGTTCGGAAGGAACACTTGCATTCCTTTCCGAAGTCACCATGAGCACAGAATACGACTATCCGCACAAGGCCAGCGCCATGCTCTATTTTAAAGACATCAAAGAAGCATGCCGGGCAGTAGTAGCATTGAAGAAGTTAACCAACGAAAAGAAAGAATGGATTGTAAAAGGTGCCGAACTACTCGACTGGAAATCGTTAGCATCGGTCAATGATCGGACAGGAGAAGGACTCACCGCCGTACTGACAGAGACCAAAGCACACAGTAAAGAAGAACTGGCAGCAAATATCGCTGTCATAGAGGAAACGCTGAAACCCTTCAACACTTATATTCCCGTCCACTTTACGGACAAACCGGAGGAATACTCCAAATATTGGGCCATCCGTTCCGGGATTTTCCCTTCTGTAGGAGGAACCCGGAAACCGGGAACCACAAGTCTCATCGAAGATGTGGCCTTCCACATCGAAGACCTACCTGAAGCAACTGCCGACTTGCAACAACTGATAGCCCGTCATGGATATGACGATGCCTGTATCTACGGGCATGCCCTCGAAGGTAATTATCATTTCATCATCAACCAGTCTTTCAGTACGGATGCTGAAGTAAAACGCTACGAAGAACTGATGAATGATGTCAAAACTTTAGTAATAGACAAATATGACGGTTCACTGAAAGCAGAACACGGTACCGGACGCAACATGGCTCCGTTCGTAAAATACGAATGGGGAGAAAAAGCGTATCGTATGATGCAAGCCGTCAAAACACTCTTCGACCCGCTGAATATACTTAATCCGGGAGTTATCTTCAACGATGATCCCCAATGTCATATCAAGAATTTTAAACCGTTGCCTCTATTAGGCAGCTCCCACCGGCAACAGGCAGAAAACAATAAAAGTACACCGGATATCGGCCCAATAGACAAGTGTATCGAATGCGGCTTCTGTGAAGTAAACTGCCTGACTTGCGGTTTCACTCTTTCTTCGCGCCAACGTATCGTGCTACAACGCGAAATCTCCCGACTCAAAGAAAGCGGTGAAAATCCCCAAAGGCTGGCAACCTTGCAAAAACAATACCGCTATCCCGGCAATCAAACCTGTGCCGGCGACGGTCTCTGTTCTACATCTTGTCCAATGGGAATCAATACCGGCGATCTGACTCATTATATCCGCCAACAGGAATTACCGGAAGGTAGCTTCGCTTACTCCATAGGCAACTTTGCCGCCAACCATTTTGCCGGTATAAAGAGCAGCTTGCGCCCTATGTTGACCTTAGCCAACGCAGCACACACCGTATTAGGTACTTCGGCAATGCTTACTCTCACTACAGGAATGCACAACTTGTTAGGTATTCCGCAATGGACTCCTTTCATGCCCAAGAGCTATAAGAGAAGGGAGAAGGGAGATTTGAGCAGGGAGAAGGAAAGAGAGGAAAGTCAAAGTGACAGCAATACCGGCTCTCAACTTTCAACTTTCAACTCTCAACTTTCAACTAAAAAAAAGGCTTTCAGCTCTCAGCTAAACAAGGTCGTTTATTTTCCAAGCTGTATTAATCAGACGATGGGACTTCCTAAGAAATCCAGGGAGAAGCAACCACTCGTAGATAAGATGTTATCGCTACTGCAGAAGGCCGGATACGAAGTGATCTTTCCGAAAGATATGGAGAAACTCTGTTGCGGTACAATTTGGGAAAGTAAAGGTATGCCGGATATTGCCGACCATAAATCGGCAGAACTTGAAAAAGCCTTGTGGGAAGCTTCCGAAAAAGGGAAATACCCTGTGCTCTGTGACCAAAGCCCCTGCCTGCATCGCATGCGTGAAAAAATCCGGAAGATGAAGCTATATGAACCGGCCGAGTTTATCTATACCTTCCTGCGCGACAAGTTGGAATTCTGCCCGGTCGACCGTCCAGTAGCTATCCATATCACCTGCTCCATGCGTAGGATGGGATTGACCGATACCCTCCTTTCTCTGGCACGTTTATGCTCCACCCGGGTGATCGTTCCTGAAGAGGTGGGCTGTTGCGGTTTTGCAGGAGACAAGGGCTTCACACACCCGGAAGTGAATAGTTATGCACTGCGTAAGCTACGCCCTCAATTAGAAAAGGCAGGCATACAGACCGGATATTCCAATAGCCGTACCTGTGAAATAGGATTAGCTACCCATACAGGTGTAACTTACGTATCCATCGCCTACCTTGTAGACGAATGTACAAAAGCCCGTTGATCAAACTAAAAAACTTAACACATAAAAATTGCAGAAAATGAATAAAACAACCAGTAAACGCCTCTTAGCCCTCGACATACTGAGAGGTATCACCATCGCAGGAATGATTATGGTGAACAACCCCGGGTCGTGGTCGTACGTCTACGCACCATTGGGACACGCCCAATGGAACGGTTTGACACCGACCGATCTCGTATTCCCCTTTTTCATGTTTATCATGGGAATATCTACTTATATTTCTCTCCGGAAATACAATTTTGAATTCAGCCATTCAGCCGCTCTGAAAATACTCAAACGTACCATTGTTATTTTCGCCATCGGATTGGGGCTTGCATGGTTCTCCATGTTCTGCCGTACATGGAACTCCCTGTCTGCTGAAGAAATTTCGTTCTTCTCCCGTCTCGGACAATCTATTTGGACATTCGACCATATCCGCATTTTGGGAGTTATGCAACGGCTGGCACTCTGCTATGGCGCAACTGCCATCGTTGCCCTGACCATGAAGCACAAGCATATCCCCTACCTGATTGCGACCCTGCTGATCGGTTACTTCATTTTGCTCGTCACCGGCAACGGATTCGAGTACAACAGTACCAATATACTTTCGGTCGTAGACCGTGCCGTATTAGGCGAAGCGCATATGTATAAAGACAACGGAATCGATCCGGAAGGATTATTAAGCACGATCCCGGCCATCGCCCACGTATTGATAGGCTTTTGTGTCGGAAAACTGCTGATGGAAGTAAAGGACATCAACGAGAAACTCGGACGGTTGTTCCTCATCGGCACGATCCTTACTTTTTTGGGCTTCCTGCTCAGTTACGGCTGCCCCATCAACAAGAAAATATGGTCGCCCACTTTCGCCATTGTCACTTGCGGATTGGGTTCCAGTTTTTTAGCATTACTCATCTGGATCATCGATGTAAAAGGATACAAATCGTGGAGCCGCTTCTTCGAATCATTCGGTGTAAATCCGCTTTTCATCTATGTCATGGCCGGAGTACTTGCCGTTTTATTAGGTAATATCCGCGTACCGTTCGACGGGACGACTACCAGTTTGCACAGCTACATTTACAAAGGTATCCTCCAACCGCTTTTGGGTGATTATCCGGGTTCACTGGCATTTGCGCTCCTTTTTGTTGCACTCAATTGGAGCATCGGTTACATATTGTATAAGAAAAAAATATATATAAAGATATGATATTAATAGCAGATAGTGGTTCTACAAAGACCGATTGGTGTGTTGTAGGACAAGGACAACTCGTCCGACAGATAGTAACGAAAGGAATAAATCCTTTCTTTCAATCAGAGGAAGAAATAGAGAATGAGATTGCTACGGCACTGATTCCCCATTTAGAAACGAACGTGCTCGATGCTGTTTATTTTTATGGAGCCGGTTGTGTTCCGGATAAGGTTCCGATGATGCATAATGCACTTTCCACACACCTCAACACCAAGAACGGTATTGAAGTGAATACGGATATGCTTGCCGTTGCCCGGGGATTGTGCGGACACAAACCGGGTATTGCCTGTATCATGGGTACAGGTTCCAATTCTTGTTTCTACGATGGCGAAAAAATAGCAAGTAACGTTTCACCGTTAGGATTCATTTTAGGTGATGAAGGTAGCGGTGCGGTATTGGGTAAACTCCTGGTAGGCGACATGCTGAAAAACCAGATGACGCCGGAATTAAAAGAAAAATTCCTGAATAAGACCGGACTGACTCCTCCCGAAATCATCGACCGGGTATACCGGCAACCGTTCCCCAATCGTTTCTTGGCAAGTCTTTCTCCATTCCTGGCAGAAAATATTCAGGAGCCCTCCGTACATGCATTAGTTCTCGGCAGTTTCAAGGCTTTCTTCCAGCGTAATGTCATGCAATACGATTACAAAAATCATCCGGTTCACTTCATCGGCTCCGTCGCCTACCACTATCAGGACATATTGCACGAAGCCGCCCGCGAATTAGAGATACAAATAACAACCATCGTCAAAAGCCCCATGCAAGGTCTCATGACCTTTCATCAGTCATAAATCATAAATCATTATTCATAAATCACAACATGTTTATCAAAATATCAGAGCAACCTTCGCTCTATAACGATTTAGAAAAAAAGTCTATCCGGGAAATACTGGAAGACATCAATGCAGAAGACCAGAAAGTGGCCCTTGCCACGCAGAAAGCGATTCCACAAATCGAAAAGCTGGTGAGCCAAATCGTTCCCCGCATGAAACAAGGCGGTCGTATTTTCTATATGGGAGCCGGCACGAGCGGTCGTTTGGGGGTACTCGATGCTTCGGAGATTCCTCCGACATTCGGTATGCCGCCTACATTGGTTATCGGACTGATTGCCGGTGGCGACACCGCCCTCCGCAATCCGGTGGAAAATGCCGAAGACGATACCCGGCGGGGATGGGAAGAACTGGTCGAACACCACATTAACGATAAAGATACCGTAATCGGCATTGCTGCCTCAGGCACTACCCCCTATGTGATCGGTGCACTGCATGCAGCACGTGAACATGGCATCCTGACCGGCTGTATTACCAGTAATCCGGATTCTCCAATGGCCGTGGAAGCCGATGTCCCCATCGAAATGATTGTCGGTCCGGAATATGTGACCGGAAGTTCCCGTATGAAATCGGGTACCGGACAGAAAATGATCCTGAACATGATCACTACTTCCGTTATGATTCAGTTAGGACGTGTAAAAGGTAATAAAATGGTCAATATGCAACTTAGTAACCAGAAATTGATAGACCGGGGTACACGCATGATTGTCGAAGAACTCGGACTGGATTACGACCGGGCAAAGGCATTACTCCTGATGCATGGTTCTGTCAAAAAAGCAGTAGACGCTTACAAATCGGGAACGACAAAGCTCCCATAACATAATTAATAAAACCACAGATGAACGTAAATTTGCGAAAAAACAGTATTCTATTTACGTTCATCTGTATTCCTCACCCGAACACTATCCACATGAAAACACTGTTTATCATCCTGAACATATTCCTGTTCACTTTTCAAATTTCAGCCCAACCGCTACAACGTGTCGCTCCCGAACAAGTCGGAATGAACTCCCGCCATCTCACATACGCCGACCAAGCCATCGAAAAAGCAATAAACAACAAAGACATTCCCGGTGCCGTACTTGCCGTTGTCCGTCACGGAAAATTAGCTTATCTGAAAGCCTATGGCTGTAAACAGACATTTCCTACCCGTGAGCCCATGGATACCCATATTGTATTCGACATGGCATCCGTCAGTAAATCCATATCAACCGCCATCTGTGCCCTTATCCTTACCGAACGGGGACAACTCCGCCTGACAGACCCGGTAAATCTCTACCTGCCGGCATTTTCCGAAGAAATCCGCATCAACGACCTTCTGACACACACCTCCGGGCTACCGGCATATGCTCCCGTAAACAAACTGGCCGAACAGTACGGCTCTCCCAATCCGGAAGGACTCATCGAATACATAGCCGGCTGTAAACCCGTTTTCAAGCCCGGAAGTGATTTTCAATACAGTTGCCTTAACTACATCGTCTTGCAACATATCATCGAAACCATCAGCGGACAGAGCCTCCGCGATTTTGCCAAAGCCAATATATTTGATCCGTTAGGTATGAGCCACACCGATTATTGCCCCACAGGAGAAATACTGGAACATTGTGCCCCCACTGAAAAACAAAAAGACGGCAGTGTTCTGAAAGGAGTGGTTCACGATCCTTTGGCGCGCATCATGAACGGTGGTATCTCAGGCAATGCCGGTGTTTTCTCCGATGCCAACGATCTGGCCATACTATCCGCCATGTTGTTGAATGACGGCGAATACAACGGACATCGCATACTAAGTCCTTTAGGGGTAAAAGCCATGCGGAGCATCCCACGTCAAGTTAGCGCGCTGGGACGCAGTTTGGGCTGGGACATCTTTTCACCGTATGCTTCCAATCACGGTGACCTTTTCGGTCCGAACACTTACGGGCATACCGGTTATACAGGTACTTCCATCATCCTCGACCCGGATAGCGATACTTCTGTCATCTTATTGACCAACAGCGTACATCCAGACGATAAAGGCAAAGCAATACGCCTCCGTTCATTGGTAGCCAATGCCGTAGCAGCATCTATCTACCCTACCGAACGCACCTATACAGACCATTATTACAAACGTTTCCTTCAGTTCGAAGAAGAACCGGCTATCGGCCCGGAAGACATCGTCATGCTGGGCAATAGTCTCACAGAAGCCGGAAAAGACTGGGGGGCCCGCCTGAAAAAGAAAAATGTCCGTAATCGTGGCATCATCGGAGACGAAGCTATGGGAGTGTACGACCGTCTGCATCAAATACTCCCCGGACATCCGGCCAAGCTCTTCCTTCTGATCGGAATCAATGATGTATCCCACGACCTTTCAGCAGACAGTGTTGTGACACTTATCACCCGTCTGATAGACCGGATACAACAGGAATCCCCCCAAACAAAGATATACCTCCAAAGCTTGCTACCCATCAACGAATCCGTATGTAAATACAAAACCATGATCGGGAAAACAGACATTATACCGGCAATCAATCAACAATTGAAGGCCCTAACTGTATCCCGTCAAATAACTTTTATCGATCTCTTCCCCCTCTTTACAGAGAAAGGAACCAATGTATTGCGGAAAGAACTGACCAATGACGGACTGCATCTGACAGAAGAAGGATATAAAATATGGAGTAAAAAATTAAGGAAATATCTCTGATGCGAATGAATGCCCAACTTCAGATCACAAGTTCTTGATTAAAATTCTAAAAATCACTCTATGAAATACCATTTAGTAACACTATAATTTTAATTATTTGCAATATTCCTATTCTTCAAATAAATCATTCGGTTATATCGAACCCACATTAATATGATTATCATATTGGCAACTATAGGCAATAACCCTTTGAGGGTAAACAGAACTAAATAATTTCACAAAGAGCCATCCTTTCAAAGATACAACACTGTATATCAACCACATCAAAGAATATTGCACAAGAAAAAAAGGCATATATTCTTCGGAAAAGGAAATTAATATTAATACCATGTTAAAATGCATTCTTTCCGCCTATGAATACGTATTCTTATGCCCAAAGAATTAATATATTATTGAACGAAAAAAGAATACTTGAAAAAGGTAATTAACAATGTTAAAAGGAACAGCTTCAACAAGTGAATCAAAAATTAGAAACCACAATTTCATTTATCTCTATACGAATGAACAAAAGTGATTTGGAAGTACTAATATTATGCTTTAAGGCATTCTTTACCAACATTTGCAAACTTGCCGGAATAATAGCTTTACCCTATTCTTGGCCATCATTTTTAATAAAATCTGCAACGTGTCTTCAAACTTTATCTGTTCTAAATATAAATACGAATCGACAAATTGTAATTCCTCCTGCAATGTCACCGCTTGTCGGTCATGTGTCGTAAGTAGATACTGGCAGGCATTAAGATTACTTTTTTGCCAACAAGTTCGTTTTAACTGCATCCTAATATGTCAAGGAAGAAAAAACATTCAGACTGTTAAACCGAAAACGGAGGATTCATCTGATTTTTCAATGCTTCAAACTGATAAACAGCCTTTTCCTTTTCAATGATAAAAAAAATATGTACCTTCCATTAATACAAACATTCTTATACCCTAAATTATCATATTTATCCTATATTTGCAATTCACCAATTTACAAAACAAAATGAGAAGAACGATAAATATTTATATTCTACTACTAATTTTATGCAACATTTCTTTGTCGTGTTCTCACTTGTCTTCCCAACATAACCTATTAAAAAAAGCAGATTCTTTAATTTATATAGACCCTAAAGCGGCATTTTGCTTGTTGGAAAGTATCCACGATCCTCACTTCATGAACAAAGAAGACCAAGCTACTTATGCATTATTAAAGACAAAAGCTACAGACAAATGCTACTTCGAGCATTATAACGATTCCCTAATTTCAATAGCGGTCAACTTTTATAAAAACAAAACAAATAATAATAAGACAGCCGAGTCATATTTCTACTTAGGAAGAGTATACCAAGATAATAACGATATAGTAGGAGCCATAAAAGCCTATTTAAACGCAATTGACGCTACGCCAAATAACCAAGAATTGAAAGTCCTAATCTATGATAATTTAGCAGAGTGTTATAAAGCACAGGATCAATATGAAAAAGCTATGGACATGTATCAACAATCTTATTATATAAATAGTCTTCAAAATAAGCAAGATGCCATATTATACTCTATTCGAGGCATAGCAAGTGTATATATTCTTCAAGACAGTTTAAGAACAGCATTAAAATATTATCAAAAAGCCCTGTCCGTTCTGCAGAACAGCAACGATTCAACATGGAGATCCAGTATATTATGTGATATTGCACGTACTTATGAAGCTATTGGAGAATATAAATTGGCAAAAAAATATATCAATTTATCTATAGAAAATACAGCTGCCCATGATGACTTATCAGCTAATTATTATTGGAAAGGTAAAATTTTATATGATTTACATGATTACGATTCCACCGTTTACTATTTCCAAGCAATATCTGATAAATCAGATATTAACATGCAAGCTTCGATCTTCCATATACTATACAATATTAATAAGGTAAAAGGAAATCTTCATAGTTCATTATTATATAATGACAGTGCCATCATATTTTATGATTCAATTCAACGCATGATATATAATACAGAGATCAATAATATATCAAGAGAACATTCGATAAAAAGATACGAACAACAATTCACAGCTAAATTTAAAAAAAATCTTTTAGTCATTACCAGTTTCACTATATTAGGATTAGGACTAACTATTTTTCTCAGTATACAAGCCCACAATCAAAACAAAAAGAAACAAATACAACTTCAACAGAGACTCATTGAACTTCAAAAGGAGAAAAAATCTTTAAAAGACGAATTATCAATATTAACCAATACGCACAAAAACAATGAACAAAACAATGCAAAAATGCAAAATAAACTTTTTGATTTATGGATACAAACTCTACATACATGTGCACATTTATTCAAAACAACACCTTCATTCAAAAAAATCCTATTAATCGAAAATTCCAAAATAAAAAAGAACAAAGAATTAGTACATGAAGACATTATAACAATCCAACAAGAAATACATAGAATATTTGCCGAAACATTTCAAGAGTTAAATACAATGGGATTCCACTTAACTCACGAAGACCAACTTTTTTGTGTACTCAATTTCTTAAATTTCTCAACTGAAACTATTAAGATCTGTATGGAAGTAGAAAGTACACAAGCTTTAACACAAAGAAAATATCGCATACGAAAACAATTAAATCTTCCCATTTTTCAACTCATATTTACATCAACATTTCTCAAAGCATAAATTGTTATAAGATCATAGTTTAGTGTTATAGAAAAAGCAATTATATACTGATTAACAGCTATATACAAATTCCACATTGTTATATTAAGTGATAGCACAAAAGATAAAATGCATCTATATTTGTAACATACTAACATTTAAACTATTATGAATATGAAAAAGAAAACAATTGTATTTCTATTTATCATTTTTTTCACAGGGTGTGCTTTCGCAACCTCAATGGCAACCAGAAAACAAATCGAATTAAAAATCGAAAAGAAAATAGAACATCGTTCAAGCA
>NZ_HF991052.1:0-4007 GCF_000432295.1 Bacteroides sp. CAG:189 | reverse complement strand
TTCTGACTCTGAACAGAGAAGGAGAAAGATTGCCCGCCGGTAAATACACATTGGTATTAACGACCTCCGAATCTGTATTGAATATTACATTCAATGTAATAAATGGTGGTGTCGGCATAGAAAATCAGTCATCTGAAAAAATAGTTCATACAAAAGAGTATTATACAATAAATGGCACAGCTTTACCACAACCCATACCAGGCTTTAATATTATCAAAATCACCTATGAGGACGGTACAGTTGAGGTATCCAAAATATATATAAGGTCTTCGGTTAACCAATAACGAGCAGCTTATTATATAAGATACCAAGTAAATTTTAAATAAAATCTAAAATCTTTGTTCTTCGAAGTTATCACTTCTTAGAACAAAGATTTTTTACAAATAGATTTTCCAAATAATATTTATAACTTATTGAATTTTTAATAGATAATGAAACAAAAAAATAAAATTTCCATAATACATCTCTATTTCTTAATAAATTCATAAATTTGCCATGCATTGGTTTATTTTTTCCAAGCATACGGAAATAATAATTAAAAGGGAATCAGGTGGGAATCCTGAACAGTCCCGTTGCTGTGTGTTTCATTAAAATGTAGTAAATACATACTTCATGCCACTGAAAGACCAAAAGTCGATTGGGAAGGCGTTTACTATAGAAACAAGTCAGAAGACCTGCCATGCAATATGTTCAATAGCTTTCGAGGACGAGCTATGAAGTGGAAATGCTATACTTTAACAACAAGTATCAGCTTCTTTATTTCATATATATCTAATAACTTAAACAATTTGATAATTAAAGGTATAAACCATTATCAAACAAATTAACGCATGGGAATCAAAGCTAAGTGGTTCACAGGAATATTCCTGACACTGAATGCATTATTACATGCGCAACAAAATAAAATAGATACGTTGCGCATTTATCATATAGATGAAGTTACTATTACTTCATCTAAAGTATCGTCTAAAGAAATTATTCCTGTACAAATCATGGAAGGAAAACAATTGGAAAAACTATCAGTACATTCTGTTGCAGATGCCATACGTTATTTTTCTGGAGTGCAAATTAAAGACTTTGGAGGAATAGGTGGACTAAAAACCGTTAACATACGAAGTATGGGAACGAACCATGTTGGTATATTTTACGATGGCATTGAACTGGGAAACGCCCAGAATGGGCAAATTGACCTCGGTCGTTTTTCTCTTGACAATATGGAGGCAGTTTCCCTATACAACGGACAACGCAGTGCCATATTCCAGTCTGCTAAAGATTTCGGATCAGCAGGTACCGTTTATTTGCAAAGTCGTATACCAAGATTCAATGGAAACAAACAATATAATATTCGAGGAAATTTTAAGACCGGTTCCTTCGGAGTTATCAATCCTTCCGTACTTTGGGAGCAAAAATTAAACGAACGCCTTTCTGCATCTTTAAGTTCCGAATACATGTATACCACCGGGCGTTATAAATATCGCTATAAAACAACCGGAGGATACGATACAACCGCAGTACGTAAAAATGGAGATGTTAACTCCATCCGGGTGGAAAGTGGCTTATATGGAAAAATCAACAAAGGTGAATGGAAAGGAAAAGCCTATTTTTATCATTCAGAAAGAGGACTTCCCGGAGCTATGGTCCGGAATAAACTGTTTCATGAAGACCGCCAATGGGATACCAACCTATTTATTCAATCATCTTTTAAAAAACATTTCTCAGATAAATACGGACTATTAGTCAATGGGAAATATGCCTATGATTATTTACATTATCTGGCCGATCCGAATAAAGATGCCAGCTTGATGTACGTAGAAAACCATTACCGACAACAAGAAATTTATCTTTCTGTTGCCAACTTATACTCTTTCAATAAATATTGGAGTGCATCCATTGCATTAGACTATCAATGGAATAAACTAAATGCTGACCTGTACAAATTTCCTTACCCGAATCGTCACACCACACTTGTTTCCATAGCAAGTGCTCTGAACTTCGAACAGTTCAAGTTACAGGCCAGTGTATTGGGTACATTTGTATCCGATCATGTTCGTACAGACACAATGTCTATGGAAAATAAAAAGCAGATCACTCCCACCGTTGTGGCCTCCTGGAAACCTATACGTAAAACAAATTTCCATTTACGAGGTTTTTACAAGAACATCTTTCGCATGCCAACCCTAAACGATTTATATTATACATTTATTGGTAATATAAAACTAAAACCCGAATTCACTAATCAGTATAATTTAGGATTTACTTATGCACCTATTCTTCAAAACAAATGGTTAAAAAACATCGAACTACAAGCAGATGTTTACTATAATGAAGTGAAAAATAAAATAGTAGCTGTCCCCACTTCCAATCAGTTCCGCTGGACAATGATGAATCTCGGTATGGTAGAAATACGAGGATTAGATATAGCCATACAAACTAACTGGGAATTACCTAAACAATTTTCTATTGATACCCGTCTCACCTATACTTATCAAAAGGCACAAGATTTCACCAATCCCAAAGAAGAATATTACGGAGATCAAATACCATACATCCCCTGGCACAGTGGCTCATTGATTATTAATGCCAGTTGGCAAAACTGGGATGTCAATTATAGTTTCATTTATACCGGTGAACGATATGACCAACGAGCCAACATTCCAGAAAATTATGCCCCAGAATGGTATACGAACGACATTTCACTCTCTCGAAGTTTTCGTATTCGAAATACTCTCTACCGATTGACAGCAGAAGTCAACAACCTTTTCAACCAACAATTTGAAGTGGTGAAATGCTAT
Source organism: Bacteroides sp. CAG:189 (assembly GCF_000432295.1). NCBI lineage: Bacteria > Pseudomonadati > Bacteroidota > Bacteroidia > Bacteroidales > Bacteroidaceae > Bacteroides > Bacteroides sp. CAG:189. Next base: position 1,215 of record NZ_HF991052.1, on the reverse strand, counting down.
CCAATGCCAGGTACTAACTATAAATTCATTCTTACCATCCAAATATAATTATTAGCATGAAAAAATTATCATTCATTCTATTATTATCCATAAGTTGTTTTCTGATATGTTCCTGTCGGGGGGAAGATGAGGTACTTGTACGATCTACCGGCACGCAGGTACAAGCTCCTATGGATATAAAGTCTATTGCAGGTTTCTATTTGCTAAACGAAGGAAACATGGGAAGTAATAAATGTACATTAGATTATATGGACTATGCAACAGGCTACTATCACAAAAATATATATGCAGAAACCAATCCTTCCGTTGTCTTGGAATTAGGCGATGTAGGTAATGATATACAAATCTATGGTGAAAAATTGTATGCTGTTATCAACTGTTCTCATTTTATCGAAGTGATGAACAAAAAAGATGCCCGTCATTTAGGAACGATTGATATTCCTAACTGCCGTTATATTACCTTTCATGAGGGCTATGCTTATGTCAGTTCATACGCCGGTCCCGTGCAAATAGACCCAAATGCACGTTTAGGATATGTAGCCAAAGTAGATACTACTACCCTCCAAGTGGTAGCAACTTGCTTAGTAGGTTATCAACCGGAAGAGATGGTCATTGTTGAAAACAGATTATATGTAGCTAATTCCGGAGGATATCGCGTACCCAATTATGACCGTACTGTTTCCGTCATCGATCTGAACACATTTACTGAAACCAAAAAGATAGATGTAGCCATCAACTTACATAGATTGAAAGCTGATCATTACGGAAATCTCTACGTCAGTTCACGAGGTGACTATTATACTGTTCCTTCTAATCTATATGTCATAGACAGCCGAACAGATGAAGTAATAGATACACTAAATGTTGCTGCTTCTGAATTGTACATAGACGATGACTATCTCTATCTATACAGCACAGAATACAGTTATATTAATGAAGAAGAATGGAAAATCAATTATGCATTGATAGACACGCGAACCAGAGAGATCATCACCAACAATCTCATCACCGATGGTACAGAAAAACAAATTAAAATGCCTTACGGCATCGCCGTTCATCCGGAAACAAAAGAGTTCTATATAACAGATGCTAAAGACTATGTATCCCCCGGTACACTCTATTGCTTTACTCCAGAAGGAAAAAAGAAATGGTCAGTTACTACAGGAGATATACCGGCTCACTTTGTTTTTGTCCACAAATAAAAAATATAAATAA